>JAJDBZ010000520.1 GCA_029261095.1 Candidatus Omnitrophota bacterium
CCAGGCGTTGGCGAGGAAATGATCAACCATGGGGGGAAGGGGAAATACTGGTTCGGAACAGATGTGAATGTTGGGATTGGAAGTATGACTAGAGGGAAGATAGTCGCAACGGCATTCTCAGCATCATCACATGGGATAAAATCGGGCTTCGAACACCGCGATCAGATCAAAGGGAAGTTGGCCGAAGCGGGGCATGCTGTCGCCGATCGAGCGAGAAGGATGAGTAAGACCTTCACAGACCCATTCGGTATGGACGACGCTATGCGGGCGGGTATTCAAGGCTTTGCAGGAGGTGGTCTGACAGCGGCCAATCTCCAGATGCACAACCAGCGGCACGGATCCGTTTCCAGTTCCGGTTCCAGGCGTGGGTCGCTAAGCGGATCGTCGACCTCTTCCTCTACCTCCGCCACCTCATCGACTACTTCTTCGAGCTCTTCTTCAACAGGAAGTTCTTCGCAATGACTGTGGAAACGAGCACAGGAACACAAAGACATAAAGAACAACCAATCCATGAGAAATGTATTGGAAATGCGAATCAAGGGAGCAGTAACATGGGAAAAATAATGACCAGATTTCTTCTTATCGTCTGGGGCTTGGCAACAGTCGTATCACCTACTCAAGCGGGCATCCCCGAACCCCCCATCTTCATTCTCGGTAGTTTGCAAACCCCGGGGGGGCTTCCCATTTCTCGCGGCGAACTCCGGTTCGATTTCACTCCCGCGGGGGGCGGGGCCACTGTCTCGGTCGACGCTTTTGTCGGAGCATTTACCCGGTCGGTCAATTTCTTTGCCTTTGTGCCACTCGAGAGACCGCCTCTCGACGATCCCTCCGAGGCGCTAGCGTTCGGGACTCAGGAAAACTATACGGTGACCGCTTATTTCAATGGCGAGTTGGTCAACGCCTCGGCAAATAAGGATGTAAAACTGCTTTCTCAACCCTTCTCTCCCTCACGGGCGGAACTACTGGGTCCTTTTACCATCATGGTACAACCGACCGGACAACAGGTGTCGGTCTCTCCCGCAATCAGTTTCGCCTATGTTCCCAATGGGTCTCAGGCGGAACAGCTCTTCGAAGTCTACAATGTCGGCACCGAATCCTTTAGCGGAGCGGCTCGGCTAGCGGAGTCGATGGACTTTTCCCTGGTCAGTGGGGGAGTGCCTGTCGATGAAGTCGCAATTGGCCTGGGCCCCGGAGAGACCCTGCAGGTGGCGGTTCGGTTCACGCCATCGATCAGGACCGCTTTGATCGAAGATACTTTTGAGGTTCGCACACAGGGAGGGGATGAAGATAGGAATGTGTCGGGCGCCTCGATCCTGACAGGACCTTCCGACCCTGATTTGGATGGCAACGGAGTAATCGATGAGTTCGACTTTTACATCATGGTGCTGAACTGGTATCGGTCGACACCAAATATCCCAAAACCGGAAGCCGATCTGAACCGGGATGATATCGCCAATCACCCGGATTTGGTTCGTATGATTCGAGCCTATGGACAGAGATGAGGAGTGCGGTCAGTTCATCCCTCAGAAAACTTAGTGCTTCGACTCAAGGGTGGGACTCCGCCTATTCCGCAGGATCTGTCAGTCCATGGTTCGATTCGGTCAATCCCGATTCGCAGCGGTCCAGGAAACAGTTTCCGCTCAGATCAGGGTCGCTGAAAGATAGATAATACAACCAGTCGGCAGCTTCGTAGAGGATGACTTCGTCCACGTCATCCGCGAATGAGAGCACCTTACAGATGAGGCCTTCCCGCTCGTATCGAGCCACATCGTAGTCCTTACGTCGCAGGGAGTATTGGGCCTCGAAGAAGAAGCTGCGTGGGCCTCGGAAGAGCGACCCTCTATTTTCTTTGAGGTCTTGCAGGGACTCCTCAAAATAGATATCAAATGGAGCCGCATCGGGAACGTCTCGGATTCCAAAGAGAACCGGTTCCGTCTTGAGGCCGTTGAGATCGACCATGGCCATCCCCTCGCCAATGCTGCGAATGTGGTTGATGCTCGACCAGACACCGGAATAACCCCGCCCATAGTGAGTGCCATCTGGTTTCTTCAGCGTTTCCAATCGGTCCTTAACGCGGGTGACTGCTGACTCGCTCAGGGGAACTAGGACTCGGGTTCTTACATCCGGGAAAAGGGTTTCGAAATCTTGAAGCAAGAGACGCACACCATCTGCGACCGCTCTGTTCCGAGCATATCGCCAGCGAAAGGGTGAGTCTTCTCGTTGGCAACGTTCGGCCCACTCACCGCTTTGCCATGTGGTGATGCGCTCAACCAGATCGGGGTCATTCGCCCATTCGCGAAGGATGGGATCTCCCGCAACGGAGAGGGGAGCGTAAGCACGATCGATTCCCAGGTGTTCGGAACTCTTGTGATTCTGGCGGTAATAGACTCGGGGCTTGATTCCTTCGTCGCCATCCGCCTGGTAAGCGGAGAGCTGCACATGGGAACGGGTATTCACAAAGATTTCGTCGAAGGCGGGGAGATCGAGTAGAGTCTTCATTTCCTTGATGACATTGTTGCGCATCGTGGGCTGGTTCAGATCGAGCATTTCCACCGAGTATCTGTCACCCAAGTCGATTACCAGGAGCCGGTTCTTGAGTGTTGTGCGTGCTTCTCCTTTTCTAAATAGGTGGCGATACCCCATTTCGGTGGCATTGAACTCTGTGACTGGGTTTCCGGTGTCAGGAATTCCAGGAACACGGGTCTGGTTTGATAGCTGTTCATCGTCATCCAGGACCCAATAGACATTCTCTCTCCCGAGGACGTTTCCCGCTTGGGCAAAGAGTTTGACAGGTTCGAGGGTGGGTAGATCGAGTGCTTCCTCCGCCCCACTGGGATTGCTGAGAATGAGGTACCGCATTTCACTGGAGATATCGATACCATCGATGTGCAGGGCATCCCCTTCGGTCAGTATGTTGAAATCCGTCAATTTTTCCAACTTGGATTCTGCCTGATCTTTGAAACTCGAATACTTCTCCAATGTGAAGGTCTCATCAGGTTGACGCTTGAGAACCAGCGAGTCGGCCACTAGGGGCGGATATTTCGAAGCTACGATGCGGAGATTATCGCCATCGGATTGGTACCGCCTCAGGAAGGCCCCAGCGTTGGTGACTCCGGGGATGGTGATTCTCCCGATGAGTCCTTTTTCGGGTACTCCGATCTTTTCGAGGATCGTTCGGTAATGGGCGAATGCATTCGGATCAGTCTGATAGTTGACAGTCGGCGATGCCATGGGCAGGAACCCCCACAGGAAGCTGCCATCCGTGTCGAAGGCCGGAAGTTCGTAATATTTGGTCAGTGCCGTTTCGAAGGGACGAAAACTGGCAGTCAGATTGATGCCATGATCGACAGCGCTCTGGGAGAGGATCGGACCAAAGTCATGCATGAGTCGGTACTCATTCAGTTGGCGAATCCAATCCCATGAAATGTGAAGCCCCCTGTGGCCTTTCTCCGCCCCCTTCTTTCGATCGGTGATGAGTTCGAGAAACTGTGGACTCTCCATCAACGCTTTGGCCTGAGCCTCATAGCGGGCCCAGTCTTCAGTGGCGTAGTTATCGGGATCCGCAATGTAGGGCATAGGACTCATCCACAGGATTAACCGGTCAACACCATGAAGTTGGCACCGACGGAAATATTGATCAAAGGCATCCTTTGTCACAGGCAACCATCTTCCGTCTGGGGTGTTATTAAAAATCCTAATGAGGTCATCACCGAAATCCGCGAGGTAAGAGAGCGGCCTTTTTGGCGGTGCGGGGACAATCGAGAGATTTTGTTCCTCGGTCGCACCAGTAGGGAGAGTTATGCGAATTTCAAGGGAGAAATCTAGGGCCGTTTCCTGAACTCCAGCGTCGATCCTGAGTTGTTGCGTATCAGTGAGGGAGACAGTCAGATCGGGGAGTCTGATTGCCTCGCCCTCCGCCAGAACATCTCCGTCCTCAACCGCTCGAAAACTGATCGTGGCTCCCTCCGGTAGAGATTGGCGTAGGATAGGCCACTGGCGCGATCCTTCCTGGATATACGGAAAGGGCACTTCGGTGTTGCGTGGAGCTAGGAACGTGTCGTCGGCGCTTGCAATCCCGTAAGCCAATATGGAGTGAGCCAACAGGACAACTCCGAGCACTCTTCTTAGAAAATCTTTCACAATGCCTCCTGGCAGCATGGTGGAATTTTTAAGTAGAACAAATGGGGCTAATTTCTTCACTCAAGGGAGTCCATTCCATAATGGAATTCATTTTTGTGGGGAGCACCACTCTCGGCGTAGTTGGTAATTCCCTCGCGTTCAACAATCTCAGAAAAGAGCTGATAAGATCCATCCGCTTTGGCTTCGCGCGGTAACCGACGACATTTCAGATAAAGGATGGGGAGTTCGGCCATCTCGACTCGCTGACGGATCTCTTCGTTGTCCGCCACCTTTTTCGCGTCCTCAAAGATCTGAATACTCTCCCGGACGAATTCATCGGAAAAGAGTTGGTCGTTGGGTGAAAGCCCAAGGTGAATATGCGTATCCGGTGTGATTCGATTGTGGAGCAAGTCGAAATACTTCCGAACATATTGTCCACTCCGACCGTAGTAACCATACATGAAATCGTTGATTGCGCTCTCAACATCGTGGTTGTGGTCCCAGAGAAGTTTGGAAAGGACATACGCGCGCAACTCGGCGAACTCTCCGCCTCGGCTTTGATAAGCGGCTTGTTCCATAATCCCGATCGCTTTGTTCTCCCGAAAAGTATTGATATTGGATTTGAGGACACGGAAATTTGGGTAAGGCATGATGTAATGACTGAAGTTGACCACGTAATCCCAAATATAGAGATGAGGAGCAATCTCGGACCACCCTCTCAAATCTTCCAAAAACTCCTGGTTCTCTGGGCAGCTCTTGAAGTCATGGGAAAAACAACATTCGATGCTGCAGAGACGAATGACCACATTCTCACGTGGCTTAAGAGTCTTGCAGGGTTTTCTAGTATATTGATATGCGAGGGTGCCAATATATTTGTCGGGAAACTCCTCTTCGACAGCTTCTGCAATTTGGTTCACAAAGGCGATCACCGGGCCAGTTTCATTCCCTTCCCTTTCGACAATCCGCTGACAATGTTCGCACTGACACGCGCCGCGCCAATCGTTCTGAGAAACCGAATAGATGAGGTATTGCGGGTTCTCTCTCATCGTTTTTCTGATGCGTTCGGTCATGATGCGTAAGACATCATCGTTGGTCAGGCAGAGTTGCGCCCGCTCATGAATGCGTTCTCCATCGATGAGACTGTAATACTCAGGATGATCCTCAAAGAACTCAGACGGTGGCATCAAAGGATAGAAAGTGTGAACGGACCAGTATCCTTCAACTCCGCCCGGTTGCTCACGGAAATTCATCGCTCCATTGACTCGATTGTGAGCGGCCCATATCGGATCGAAGGCTTCAAAATAAAAATCGTTCCGGACACGAATACTGGGCGATTCCGAATGGCTCAATGCTTCAAAGGTATACCTTTTTTTCTTTGGTGCAACCGTCACTTTTGGGGTGTAGAAGCGGACGCCCATCTCTTTTTCGAGGAAAGACATGACTCCATACATCGTCCCCCGTTCGCGTCCACCCCAGATGACAACCGAAGGTCCAACATTCCGATAGGTAAAGGATTCATCGGACGCTGCGGGTTCCCCGGAATCAGGTCCAAGAAATTCTCTTGAAATGGAGTTGTACCCGACGACGATGGATCGAGGACTCAGTTCCTTCGGTTCTGAAACGATTGGCAACTCCGCACCACTCACCTCCTTCAGCCAGTGCTGAAGTTCTTTAGCAGCCCATTTTTCTGAGTCCGAAGAATCTTTCCCAAGGACAATGGAGTAGTCGCTTTCCCTCTCCTCGAAGAGGGTGTAAGTAACTCGTGGTCCTCCAGTAAACGGTATCTCCCCGCTCCACTCTGCCCCTTCGAGAGTCGTCCCTTGAAGTTTTGCGACATATTTCCGATAGACCTCACCCGATACGCCGAGTGAGGTTTCTGTTTCTCCTTCCCAATTTCCTGTCCAAACCGGTTTGGATTGTTCTCCATCTAGGAAGACTTCAATCTCGACATCCTGAAGAATGTCATCGGATAACCAATCCGGTTCCAAGAAATGTAGTTTCGGAACTCCCGATGGGTCCTTCCTAACCGCAAAGAGTGATGACCGTTTGATCAGTTCGGGAATGTCGAGAGGAAGGAACCGGACACAAAAGGCCCACTTGTTTCCTCGTTCTTCAATCTTCAAGAGAAGTTGGTTCTTTCCTTGAAGGAGTTTAACCGGGATCTGGTCCTCATCGACAATCAGGCCTCGAGCTTGAGGACTGTCCCAGATGAGTTCCCCATTCAACCACACCTTTCCGCCATCGTTGCTCCCAAGAGAAAGAGTGCTCACGGTCTGCTCTGAGCATTCAATTTCACAGTAGGCATAAGCAGTGACCGCTTCCCTGGTCGTGATGGCTTCATCAAGGTCCACCACATCGGTTGGGGATGGGTAGCGAACCCACGTGGCAGAGCCCGCCTCCGTGTCGATCCTTGTCCCCGCTGATATCTGTGGATCCTTTTCACCGCCAGTCGACTCCAAGAAGTCCTCCTCAAATCCTTCCAAGTGGGCATAAAGCGGAGAGGTCTGGTTCTCCTTCCCAACCGAAAAGGGACCGAGGAGAAGCCAATCCCTGAGGAATTCTCCTGAGGGTTCATTCTTGTAATTGGGAACCTCTGCCAGACCGGTGGAATCGATCACTGAGAGAGCCGTCAACACAAACACGATGATGAGGGGAAACCTTCTAGTCACGAGAATCATCCTTTCGAACTACACCCTTTCATTGAAAAGGAGGAACGTATTCTAGATCAATGGGTCGGTTCCGAGTATGGGAGCCGTTCAATGAGTAACTCGAATCACCTTTGTGACTGTATTTCGGGAAGTAAGATCGACCACTTTGATCTTCCACTCCCCCGTTGGATCGTTCTTGGCGACTTCAAAATCAAGTGGAAGATGTCCCTCTTCTGCACAATAGTAATCGGATAACTCATGTTCACGCCCTTCTGGATCGATCATCTGGACTTGAATCGGGAGAGCCCCTTCTGCAGGTGTTCCTGTTCCTTGTCTGACACACACATCGATTCGAGCGCTTTTCCCAATCTGAACTTCATCCTGTGCGTCGATTTCGAGTCCGATGATGGGCGAAGAGCGGATAGAGAGGATCGTTCCGCCAATTTCAGTCAGGTCAATGGGTATTTCCCATCCGCTTGAACCATGGGTCACAGATACAGCCTCTCCTCTCATCAGATCATAGACAAAGAGTTCGGGCGCTTTCCAATCTCTTAATTTAAGAGTGGCAGATTGAGGCAAGACCTTCCCGAGAACGGATTTGTACTGACCGACCCGGTCATCGTAAGTCCGGAAATCGTTGATAACCACCAGAAACTTGGAGTCTCCTTTTTCAAGGAGATTGAACAGAACTGTAGGCCGATCGCAGGTCACCTCGGGTTGAAGGATCTTTCCCATCCTTTCTTTCAATCTCTCCGCGTAGGATTCCATGATGCGTTGGTCATCGAGCGCGGTAACCCCTTCGACCACTTCGAGCTCGGCGCTGGCCGGTTCGATGTGATCATTCCATTCAGCATAAACACTGTTCTGAGAAATCGCTTGGGCATTCACTTTCTTCCGATAGGTGAAATCGAAATCGAATGGGATAGCACCAGGAATGTTTGGGCCCAGGTATTGGTCGCTGAGAACGACACCCCCGCGCGATTGAAAAATCTCAATCTCTTTGTAAACGCTTTCGGTCAACACATCGCATTTAGGAAGAACTAGGACATCATAATCCTTCAGTCCGTAACGTTCGATTGTCTCATCGAACACGATGTCGGCTTGATAGTGGGCCATCGCGAGAAGAGTATAGAAATGGTATGGCTGTAGATTGGCGTACCCTCCCCGAAGGCGCGGAGACTTGGAATACAGTCCGGCAGCGGCGGAACTCAGAACCGCGACCCTTCGGGGGGTGACATTCAAATTCCTGAGCAATGGCCCAAAAGGCTCAAACACCTTCTCAGAAAGCTCTTGGATGGCTTCGCTGGTGCTATAGGGTGTTTCGAAGGTGTCCCCCTTTTGCGGATTGCAGACACTCGAATAGTAGTACCCGATCATCTTTGGAGCCCGTGAAAGATTGATCCAAGTGGCTACTTTCGCTCTCCCAGGCCCCATCAACATCCACTCCTCAGTCGGAGCCAATTCGCCGGGGTAGTTGAGCAGTGTGACTGTGTGAAGGGGGGTTTGATTTGTGGGTTTACAGGCTGCTCGTAGTGATTCGATGTAGAGCATCAACTTGGGATCCGGGTTGGTGTAGGTCCAGGTGGAGATGACATCCATCCCTGGGAATAGGTCATAAAGAGATGTTTCGCGAAAGGGATCATTGATGGTGAGGATATCAGGTCGATAGCGGTGAATAATCTCCGAGGTCCGCCGGTTCGCCAAGGCGAGCCCACTCCCTTCTTTGTACCGATATTTGTGAAGGAGGTATTTTGGATCGTCATCGGCGATCACTCCAGGGGCCACCCATTGGGTCTCTTCCGCATCCTCCTCGGTAAGACCTAGCACATCCTTCAATCGTTTGCTGCCTTCTGGGTTGTTCTCGATCCGGAGATCGTCGACGACTTCAGTGTTGAAGAAAGCAGTCCGGATTTGGGGAAAACGGGAACTGAATTTCATCAGCCGCTCATTGATCTTTTCGTGAACTCTTGCGACCTCAGGGTGAAATGGATTTGCGATCGTTCCCTTTTTGGTTTCTCTCACATTCTGGTGAGCGGCATAGGGATCCTCAAACTGTGCGGGATCGATATTAGCGAGCCCACCATTCGCGGTTAATCCGACATCGGCACCCGCCAACAGGCCTTTCTCAATGTATTCACGCGTTGAGGATTTGAACTCCACCCCATCCGGTCTCCAATAAGCGCCGTTCCAAGTGGTGAAACCATGATCGCGGTACCACTGATTCCCTCCCCCACCCCACAGCCAAACCATGAGGCGCTCCGGGTTGGGTCGTTTGGCAAGTGCGATCTCCCGACTCGCCTTGGCAACGATGCTCTCCGATTTCGATAGCCACCCTTCCAAGGCATATTCTCCAACCCTTAGGAGATTGCTATCGAATCTAAGTCTTAGAGAGGTCTTCGTAGAAGGGGTGATCCAATCCAGCGATGCAGAGGCCAATAAAATATTATCTGCATGGAGCGAGACTTTTAGGGTTTCCTCATTTTCCGTTACGGCGCATTGAACCTCAACAACAACAAGGATTTCTTCCCCTCGATAATAGGCTGTACGATCGAGGTCGAGACTCAATGAGGAATGCGATTCACATTGGCCCGAAGTTGTGAAAGGTGGGATGAAGAATAGGGAAAAAAGGATTGTGGCCGAAATCGATCGAACCATTCAATGAGTCTCCATTCGCGTATTGGACAACATTACGGATTCAAGGGCCCTCGACAAATTATCCTATCCTATGAAACTGCGATCACTGCCTCGAATCCATCAGCGAGAGGTAGCCTCAAGCTCCAATCAATTTCTCATTAAAAACACCTTCGTTAATGGTAGGACGTTCGAGGCGTCCATTGTTGTCATAATCCAGTTTCATATTGTCTAAACCAAGGAGCCAGAGAATGGAGGCATGGATGTCATGGACATGCATCTTGTCTTCTATGGCGTACAGACCGAGTTCATCTGTCGAGCCAATCGTCTGACCGCCTTTCACACCGCCGCCCGCCATCCATATCGTGAACCCGGTCGGGTTGTGGTCGCGGCCATCGCCCTTTTCACTCATGGGTGTCCTCCCAAATTCGCCACCCCAAATCACAAGTGTCTCATCCAGAAGTCCGCGTTGCTTCAAATCTTTCAAGAGTCCGGCGACAGGTTTATCCATCGAGCGGCACATCTTGGAATGGTCCGCTTCTATCTTGGCATGAGAATCCCATTTGCTACCCGTGCCGCTATAAACTTGGACGAATCGAACATCTCTTTCGACAAGCCTTCGCGCCAAGAGACAGTTGCGTCCGAAGGCTTCAGTGGCCTCATCGCCAATGCCGTAGAGTTCTTGAATGTTCTCAGGTTCCTGCGTTAGATCGACAGCCTCGGGCGCCTCGGCCTGCATTCGAAACGCTAGTTCATAGCTTTGAATGCGCGCCTCGAGTTCACCTTGATACTGGCGCGATTCGGCATGGCGCTGGTTGAAATCTGCGAGCAGAGACGCTTTTCTCTCTTGCCGTTCACTTGTGTAGTCCGCGGGCGGATTCAGATTGGCAATGGGTTCCTCGCTCATGCCATTAATCCGAACCCCCTGATGGGACGCGGGAAGAAATCCGCTTCCCCAATTCCTTGGACCGTTGACGGGGCGACCCTTGTTATCGCACAGAACCACAAAGGAAGGCAAATTCCGATTGGCCGACCCCAAACCATAGTCGACCCAAGAGCCGAGCGAGGGGCGCCCTGCCACATTGGTGCAAGTGTTCATCTGGCACACTCCACCCGCGTGGTTGATTCCATTGGTCCAACAGGAGCGGATGACTGCGATGTCATCCAAACATTGGGCAATATTGGGGATCCATTCGGACGCCCACAATCCGCTCTCCCCATGTTGCTTCCAGGTTCTTGGAGAGTGGAGAAGCGGCGACCCCTTTTCGCCCATTGCGGTGAGTGGCTCATTGAAACTCGCGGGTAAGGGTTTGCCAGCTAACTTATTGAGCAAGGGTTTAGGATCGAGGAGATCCAAATGACTGGGGCCTCCTTCCATGAACAACCAAATGACATTTTTCGCATGGGGGGCGTGGTGATACAGAGGGGTTTGAACCGCATGGGATGCATCTTCGCCTAACAACCAATTAAGCGCCAATGCTCCGAAGCCCGCGCCGCTTTGTCGAAGAAAATCCCTGCGTGAGGAAGGCATTGTGTGGTGAGGTGTTATAGAGGTTGGCATGGAACCATGGTCTCCATCAATTCGAGCCATCTATTGCAGATTCGAGGAACAGTCATCTTCAATCCACATACAAAAATTCGTTTGAATTCATCAAAACATGGCAGAGATCGACAAGTCTTCCACCCACTATATCTTGCGAACCCTCATCTTTAGAAAGCATGACATAGGATATTGCTTTGGATCGTTCATTGGGGGTAGCCCTTCTGTTCCAGACGAGTTGAAAGAGAAAGTCGAGTGCCTCCTCCGGAGTTTCGGATTTCAACTGCTGGATCCGCATCGCTAACGCCATGGCTCGATCAAGTGTGTAGTCTCCATTGAACATGAGAAGTGCCTGGGTGGGAGTGGTCGTATGGTTCCTTTGGGCAACACTGGCTAACCCGTTGGCGGTATCGAAGGATTGGAGCAGTGGGTTCGGTGAGTTCCGAAGCCTTTTGACATACAACGATCTCCGAGGGGAATCCGGTTTCAAACTTGGACCTCCGACGCGTCGGTCCATCTCTCCGCTAACGAGAAGCATCGAGTCTCGAATCTCTTCGGCTTTCAAACGACGAGCCCTCCCGCGCCATATCAAATTCTCAGAGGGATCGATTTTCAACTGCGATGGGGCATCGGGGTGATGCGAAGATTGCCGCCAGGTTGAAGACATCAGAATCGTCTTGTGAAGATATTTCATCCGCCATCCATTGTCGATGAAGTTAACAGTGAGCCAATCAAGGAGGTCGGGATGCGTGGGAGGCTGACCTAGATGTCCAAAATCACTTGCGGTCGGGACGATCCCTCGGCCGAAGTGCTGTTGCCAAATTCGGTTGACAATTAACCGTGTGGTCAACGGGTTGTTACGATCGCCGATCCATTTAGCGAGGGCGGTTCTGCGTCCGGTGCTTTTTGGAAGGTCAGGTTGTAATGCCGCAGCCTCTGGTGAATGGGTTGAAAGAACGGTCAAGAATTTGGGAGAGATCGGAGTTTCTCGACGGTCTTTTGGAATCGTGGTCGGAGAGATCGACCCATCGAAATCGGTAATTGACATCACAACGGGGAGTGGCTCAAGCTTCAAATGATTGAACTCCGCCAACCGTGCTTCCAGGGCTTCGAGTTGCTTCTTATCTTCCTCCGAAAGACTTTTGAGCGCGGGAGTCCCCTCTTCCTCGAACTGGCGTTCGATCAGGTAAACCATCTGTTGTTCCCACGAGGACCGTTCCTCGACGGGTTTATGAAAACACGCTTGGATATCGAGGGGAAATTTATCCACTGTCGATTCCCATTTTTTTTGATAAAAAGGTTCGCACAGCGCATCGATCTTGGTTCGAATTTCGACAGTGGCTGCTTCCCATATCTCTTGTTGATTGTTCCATGTCTGTTGATCCGAATCAGATGCACCGGGCAGGTCATCCCTCCATGTGAGAGGCTCGAAAAATGCCCTTAATCCGAAATAATCGGTCTGAGAAATGGGATCGAATTTATGGTTATGGCAACGACTGCACGACATGGATACGCCTAAGAAAACATCCCCTGCGACATCCGTGATCTCGTTCATGATATCGTTCCAGTGGTTTCTCGCGTCCCTCTGGTTGTATTCATAAATCCCCAACCGAAGAAACCCGGTGGCGATTCGATTATCCGGACGATCACCCGGAATCTCATCTCCGGCCAACTGCTCTCGAACAAACTCCGGGTAAGGTTTGTCGGAGTTGAATGAATCAACCACATAATCCCGGTAACGCCAGATATGAGGTCGGAAGGAATCCTTGTTCCATCCATCCGATTCGGCATAGCGGACCAAGTCCAACCAGAACTGAGCCCAGTGTTCTCCGTACCTTGGATCAGCAAGTAACCGATCAACCAGGTGTTCCCACGCTTCTGGCGAAGAATCGTTGAGGAAGTCCTGTATTTCTCGTGGAGTAGGGGGCAGTCCGATCAGATCGAAATAGACACGGCGGAGAAGTTGTTCCCTTGACGCTTCAGGGGCAGGCTTCATGTTCTTCTCATTCAAGCGACGGAGAACGAATTCGTCAATCGAGTTTGTCGACCATGTGTCATTGGCAGTCGAGGGAACTTCGGGGTTTTTCAGCGGCTGGATCGCCCACCACTCCTCGTCGGATCCTGCATTTTGCAGATTTGCATGGGCACCTTTCTCTTCAACCCCAGCGGGGCCAGCTAGAAGAGTTTCCAGCAGACTGCGAAGTTCTTCCTGACGTTTTTTGGCACGGTCGATCGATTCTTGAATTTTTCCTATCGTTTGATCGATCTTTCGAAGTTCGGATTCGGTGAAAGATTCTTCTGTCACAATTCGATCTTCGATTCGATGGAGCCCAGTCGGATCGGATTGAAGAGTCTCATAACTCTCCGCGAGATCCCTCAGGACTGGATCGACTTCCGCAGTCGCAGAGTCGATCGATTGCGACCCGAGACCGAGGGCCTCCATCGCAAGGAGACAAAAAACAAGAAGAAAAAGGGGCTTACGGTTCATGAGTAAATCCTCAACACCGGGTATGGTGTTGACGGTTATGTTATTCGTTGGACAATCCATGCACAATTGAGGATACCATAAGCGTGCAACCGTAGGAACACTTGGAATTGGGCCGCTCTTTATCTTTTCACTGTTTGTAGTAAGCGAGAATAGTCATTTCTTGATGTGCTACTGGGTGGACATCCGATCCATGAGAAAATCCAGGTCCATGTTCGGGCGTTCCCAGAAATTGCTTACATGCAACAAGTCGGAAAAGTACTTGTGTTCGTGTTCTTTCCGGAATTTTACCAGTTCGCCGAGAGCCTCCATCGCCTCGTCCTGTTTGTCTTCTGAAACGGTCTCGCTACCGTCATAGATTTGAGTCAATGCGGAAGCCAACCTTGCGTGTTCCAAACCGATTTGAATGAATCGCACCCTTTCGGAATATTCGCTTAGTGAATGGTTCTGGGTTTGCTCGGCTGCTTGATCGAGCAACTCTTGAGCAGGCCTAAAACATTCCTGCGGAAACGCGAGGTGGGCTTTCTTCACATAGATCCGATATCGCCACCCAACATCCCAATACAGTTTGATAAATTGCATTCTGTTTTTAAATGCGTAGTCTTCCCAATAGTCAAAGTAGCGTTCGATGGTTTCGGAGGCTGGCCCAAAGGCGGAAAAGTATTCGTCACGAATTGTTTCCACATTTAATTCAGGTTTGTTCATGAGTCTGAGGTGCATATAAAGCCTGAGACCCTGAGTGGCCCATTGGCCGGTAAGCGAATCGAAACGAGCGCCTTCCATACCATGGTCATAGGCAAACTTGAAGAATCCTCCGGATTGAAGAGTCTCAAAGTGTGGCATGACATAACCGTCATGAAGATAGTTCGGACGATACCCCATTCGGATCCCTGTCTTTCTCCATCCCAACCACTGCGACTGAATCCAGTCAAAGGCTTCATCCGGCATCGGAAACCATCGGAGGTGCGGATCTTGCCATTGGACAAACTCTCCATAGATATTCTTGTTGAGTCGAATTTCCCGAGTAGGAGCCGGGAATTCGTTTTCATAAATAAAAGATGCTGAAACCACAGCATGTGGATCCCTTTGTGCTGCTTTTTCCTGAAGGGTTTTCCAGAAACGGGCATAACGGTCCGATGTCACACCGGCAAAAAGATCCTTTGCGCGATCATCTGTTGCATACACCCTTTCTGCAAACCAAGGTGGATTCTCGGGCTGAGGGCCATCCCATGCGCGGCAATTGTCGCAGATGCACCGCCCAGGGCGGTCGACGGGTCCAAGTAACAACACACTTTCACCATCCCATTGATCGAGGGTAAATTCCTGTAACTCTTCATTCGAAACGCACATGGGAACATTCGGATAGTCTTTATCAGGATGACCCCGAGTCCCATCGCGACGTAGCGCGAACCATTCTGGGTGTTCCTCACCATACCGTTTCCACCATCCGCTAAAAGCGTGGCCAGTTGGGGTCTTGGCATCCATGCCACCCATTCGATGTCTCCTTAAGAGAGCCTCCAATGCCTTGGCGTAGCCTTCGGCACCCTCCTGACTGAATCCGAGCCTTTCATCCTCGGCACTCAGCTTCTGGTTTCCAGCGGCGAACCCCCGAATCCGTGACCAGACCAGAGATCGGAATGCAAGCGCGGGGACATTCATTTCATTAATGGTCCAGAACTCGACCGATTCCAATTTGGGTACATAGGTCCCCAACTCTCCCGGCCAGAGCCAACGTACCTCAAGAAATCTTTCGATAAACTCATACACGCCGAAAAGTGTGCCAACGTCGGGGTTGTTCTGTCGGAGTGGATTCTTGTCATTCTCTCGGCCCACGATGAACAAGTCATTCCCGATCGAACGCATCACGTAGGCTTCGCGCGGTAGCTGATCTACATCGATGCCATTGTGCCGAGCGGTTTCGGTTTCGCCGATGTAAACATGAGTATGAACATCCGTGGGAGTTTCCGATTCGGGGACCACATCCAAGAGAACACCGGTTGCGCGCTCGACGTGTTGGACCAGCTCCTCGATGGCGTAGAGCGCAGTATCGGAGGGGTGATCCGCCTTCACCACGACGGCCCGAGGCTCTCCCTTCTCGACAAGTATGATCTGGCCCATGCAGGGAATGGGAAAGTATGCTCTAAACAATAGGCATCCAACACAGAGAACTTTCATTAAGATCCGCATGACATTCCTTTCCTCATACCTGTCACTTGCTCATCGGCTCGAAGATTGCCAAAACCTCGAAAAGTCGAACAGGATTTCGGTTGGCGAACCGTCCTGGACTCGGCTGTACCATTCCAAGAGATCGAGAGCGTTAACCACGCCGTCTACCGGATCGGGTTTTATGTCGTAGTCGGTGGTTGGAGTCGGAGTCTCACCACCTCCTGACGTGGGTGAGGGCGTGGGTGTCACACTGGAATCGTGGACCGTGAGTGTCACTGTTGCCTCGCCGACATTCCCGGAAGTATCGGTTGCGGAGAAGGTGATGACTGTCTCACCGACTCCGACTGAGGTTCCCACGCTGGGGGATTGACTGAGAGACAGGTCGACGCCTGACGAACAATTGTCCATCGCGACCACACCCGTTGTGAGATCGGGAAGGATGGCGTTGCCATTCATATCCGCGATAATGCCATCAAGCGTGGGAGCAACTACTGATGGCGCGATGAGATCCACGACCTCGACCGTCGTATTGCAGATGGCGTCGTTACCGCTTGGATCGGTCACCGTGAGCGTCACCTCATTGATTCCGACTTCGGCGCATGTAAGAACGGTCGAGGAGAGGACGAGCGAGGCGATGGCGCAGTTGTCTGTGCTCCCTCCATCGATGCTCGCGGCGGTGATGGTAGCGGCTCCGAGTTCGTCCAATGCGACCAGGACCGATTGGCAACTCGCGGAGGGGGGCTCGGTGTCTTCGACAGTCACTGTGAACGAGCAGGTGGCCGAACCCAAAACGTTGGTGGCGACACAGAAAACGGTGGTGACTCCAACCTCGAAGTTGTGTGGCGAGGTGATGGTGACCCCATCGATGAAACAAGCGACTGTGGGTATCGGAGCGCCTGTCACGATCGGGTCGGTGAATGCGATGGAAGCCGAGCAGGCTCCGGGGTCATTGCTGTCCGACAGATTCGAGGGGCAATCGATGGTCGGAGAAGCCGCCTCGATAATCTCGATGGCGTAGTCCTCGACCTCCCCATCGGATGCGGAGCCCTTCGGGCCTTGTCCTCCCGCCGAGCTGATCCGAAACCTGGCGTAGGAGTCGCCTGGAGTCGGGCTAGTTGATAGAACCAACGGGAAGGCGAAAGCCCCACCCCCAGGATGTGTAAACCCAAAAGATTCTTCCGGTTCGTCGAAGGTTCCATTCGCGTTGAGGTCGAGGAACAACTCGACCTCCCCACCCCCCGCGCTGAATACCTCGATCGTGTTGGTGACATCGGACACAAGTTGGGAGGGAATCAAAACGCCATCCTCGTCGTCGACATCCCCCACGAGGTCATCCCCCGTCCCATCCACCCCGGGTAGTCCATCGGCCTCGTAGTCGATCGCCATTCCCAGAATCGGACCGACGAGACTTAGACTGTGGCGGGCACCATTACTCGCCGCGAGAGTTTGATAGCTGTCAGGAGCATCGCCAAAATCGAAGACCCCAGGAGCGGAAGTGGTTTCGATACTGATGAACCCAATCGGCTTGGCTGAGGTGCCAAAAGCCAGGGTTCCATCTCCTGGATTGGCGCCTGGCGAATATCCCACCTGTGAAATCCCTGTGAGGTTTAAATTGAGGGCATCACCAGGAGGCACTCCCGCTTCGCCTAAGGAGGGAGAATCGCCTTGGATGCTCAATGCTGTATCGGCGCTCGGTGTGACTTCAAAGATATCATTCCCTTCCAAGCCCAAAACTGTCAGGAGTTGAACCGTATTATCGTAAGTGATTGCGTTCGCGCCGAAGGACACACTTGTGGCGTCGATCGTGACTGTGTCATCACTGATGGTGGCGTCGACCGCCAGTTCGGAGGGCGTGTTGGTTCCCACAGTGAAATTGTTGTTCGTGACCGTTCCAGTCCCGTTGGAGATTTCGATCGCGCCGCCACCTCGAGTGGCGGAGTTGTTTTCTAAGGTCGTCTGAGAAACGGTCAAAATACCGCCGAGCGAAAGAATGCCGCCTCCCGATCCTGAATCCCCGGGGGCGCCGTTGTTGTTGATTGAGGAGAAGCCTCCGGCGCTTGTTATATTCACTGTGCCGCCGTTGTTGAAGATGCCGCCTCCTCCGTCGTTGGGCGCGTCGCTATTGGCGATGTTGGCGACGACTTGTGAATCGGACAGTGTCATCGTGGAACCGGAGGAATTCCACAAACCGCCGCCCTCATTGGCGGCGACATTGTCGGCGACTATGCAGTTGGTGAATGAGATCATCCCGCTCCCGGTGACATGGAGTCCCCCTCCGTTCCCTGGGTTGGGCGGCCCCGCGTTGCCATCGACATCGTTATCGCGGATAAAGGTCTGTTGAAACATCGCGGTGCCACCGGCGATTTCGATGCCACCGCCAGCCCGGTTCGCGGAGTTGTTGTCGATAACCGATTGTCCATCGACAGTTAAAGTGCCTCCAGAATTCGAAAAGATCCCCCCACCGGAACCCAATGTTCCATCTGCGTTGTTGTTCGCGATCTCCGACATGCCGGTCACCATCAACGTTCCACCATTGTTGAAGATGCCGCCGCCGCCGTCATCGGGGAAATCTCCACTGGCGGTATTGCCATTAATGGTAACACCATCGATTGTCATCGTGCCGGAGCCATTCCACAATCCGCCGCCCTCACGGGCTGCGGTGTTTCCGCTGACGCTGCCGGAGACGATGCTGACATCTCCAGCGCCTGTGACGTGAAGTCCGCCTCCGTTTCCAGGATTGGCGGTCCCCAGTATGCCAGCATCGTTGTTGTCCAACGAGACGTCCGTGAGAATGATTCCCAATCCCGCGCCTGAAATGTCTTCGATACCTCCTCCCGCGCGGTTGGCGGAGTTGCCGCTGATGGTCGAGTCGGTGATCGTGATTGTTCCGCCAGAGCTGTTGAGTATTCCGCCGCCACTTCCGGAGGTCCCATCCGCGATGTTATTGGTGATCCTGGTCGTGAGTCCTGTCACATTGACAACGCCGCCGTTGTTGAAAATACCTCCACCGCCATCATTGGCCGCAACACCGCTAGCGGTGTTGCCGTTGATGGTTGTACCTTCGATGGTCATCGCGCCTGAGCTGTTCCACAACCCTCCCCCGCGAAGCGCGGCTTGATTGCCGGAAACAGTGGAACCGGCGAGGGTGACCTGCCCTCCCTCGCTGGCGATGCCTCCGCCATGGCTGGCCGTGGCGGTGTTATTCAAGATGGATGCGCCTCCGCTGATTTCGATGACGCCTCCGGCGCCATCATTAAAAATTCCGCCTCCATTGGGCGCACTGTTGTTGTCAATCACTGCACCGGCCCGTACGGTCAAGGTCCCACCCGCGTCGTTCCAGAGACCACCGCCCTCGTTACCAGCGGTGTTGTTGGAAATTCGACCGCCAATCACATTCAGATTTCGAATTCCATCAGTCCCCCTGACATGGATTCCACCGCCGTTGATTCCCGCGTTGTTTCCTATCACGCGGGCCCCATCGAGGACCGCGCTCGAGTCGGACAATCCCGCTAGATCTGAATCCACCGTTCGAATCTCGATACCACCCCCCGATCGGGGAGCCGAGTTCATTTCGATGGTGGAATCCTGGATATCCAGCATTGCGGAATTGGAAAAGTCGGCGATGTTGAGAATACCACCGCCAGCTCCCAAGATTCCGGAGCCGGTGTGCGTCACCTGATTGTTGGAGAGGGTCGTGTTTGTGAGGATAATCGTCGCGCCGTTGGTGTTGCGTCCGTCGTTAAAGATCCCGCCGCCACCATCAGTTAAATCCAAATCCCCGACCACTTGGTTTCCGGCGATGTCGGCGTTCGAGATATTGACTGTCCCGCCATTGTTGAAAACCCCTCCTCCACCTTGTGAGTCGATAGTGAGCTCAGCGCGGGCGGTATTCCCGGTGATGGTTCCACCTACAAGGGTCATCGTTCCGGTTGAACCATTCCAGAGTCCGCCACCTTCCTCGGCGGCCGTGTTGCTTTCCACTATCACATCGGTGAGGGAAGCGGACCCCGCGATCACTGCCAATCCGCCGCCCGATCTGTCGGAAAAGTTACGGCGAAGTATCGAGTTCGTGAGGGTGACCATTCCTCCTTCGGATGAAATTCCACCCCCGCGATTGGAAGTCGCGGTGTTATCGGAAATCATAGAATCGCTGATGAAAATATCCCCTGCGGATCCATCATTGAAAATTCCACCACCGTTAGGCGATTGGTTGTTGCTGACCAGAACTCCGTTGCGAATGTTGAGCGTTCCTGAACTTGAATTCCAAAGCCCCCCACCTTCGTTTCCGGCGGTATTGTTCGATACGCTCCCGCCATCAACCGTGGCGGAAAGGACCCCACCACCGCCTCCCAGATGAATCCCTCCTCCGTTGATGACGGTGATGTTCCCGCTGACAGTCACATTGTTGAGAGTGACATGGCTTTCGGAGAGTCCCATAGCATCGGTATTGAGCACGCGGTTCTCGACTCCTCCCCCCGACCGAGGCGCCATATTGCCGGTGATGGATCCGCCGGTGACTTCGACATCTCCCCGGTTAGAGAAGTCCGCGATATTGAGAATGCCGCCTCCGCGTCCCGCCAGCCCTGCGCCAGTGTGGATGACTTCGTTGTTCTCGACCGTCGTGTTGGAGATGGTGATTGTTCCGCCATCAGTGTTTCGTGTGTCGTTAAAGATGCCCCCGCCGCCGTCGGTGGAATCGAGATCGCCGATCACTCGGTTACCACTGATGGTGGCGTTCGTGATGTAGATCGTGCCACCGTTGTTAAAAACGCCGCCGCCGCCTTGGGCATCCCCCGCCGATCCGGCCAATGCGGCGTTGTTTAAGAGCATGGTGCCATTCAGGGTCATCATTCCGGTGGAGGAGTTCCAGACTCCGCCGCCTTCATGACCGGCGGTGCAGTTCTGGATGACCCCGCCGATGAACTCGATGAGGGCGTCAGCTCGGTGATAAAAACCACCTCCTTGTGTGCCCGCTGTGTTGTTTTCGAGAATCACTGAATCAAAAGTAACTGAACCCGCCACACTGGCGACACCGCCGCCCCAGCGGGTCGATGAGTTTCCGGAGATTAGGGTATCGTTGGAGATGGTGACGTCACCCTCCTCGATGTAGATCCCGCCACCTCCATCCACCGAACTGACGCCTGTCGAGATGTTGCCCGAAATGGTGCAGGCGTTGATGGTGACGGCATCGCAGTCGAGATACATTCCGCCCCCCCGTTCGGCCGTGTTGTTGTTGAAAGTACTGTTCGTTATTGTCAGGGATTCCACCTGATGGATCTCCAAACCTCGGCCTGGCGTGTTCGAGAGATTGATGTCATCGATTTGCACATCGTCATCGCCACCGCCACCAGAGATAATCAGGGAAGCGGCATATCCTGGGTCGAGGGTGGTCACCCCCAGGATGCATATTTGGTCGCCCAGATTCAGGATTAACGAATTGCTCGGATTAGGAATGATCGTGTCTTCGAATGTTTCGGAATCGGAGATGAACTCGATCTGACCAGGATTCGCGCTGTTCCGGAGTGTGGCCTTGTGGTCCTTATTATCCGGCAAAATCAGGATGGTGTTGGCGGCAGATCCCGCGGTGATCGGTTCGAGTCCGGTATAAACGATGGTATTGGTATCCAGCGTGACTGTCCCGTCATTTACATTCGCATATTCTAATGTTTGGTTGGTGAAACTCCCGATGATCTCCAAACCGTCTCCGGGGAACCCGGTCTGTCCCCCACCCTCGAAAAGGATGCCGCCCGCAGGCACGGGATCGCCGCCTGTGAAGTCTGCGGTCAATAGGTCGTTGCCGGAGCCTCCGTTAATCAGGAGGATTCCGCTGAAACTGCTGGGAAGCGAGAGCAGAATAATTGTGTCATTTCCATCCAAGGCATTGATTGTTAGCGAATCGACGGGGGCATCGAAGGTTTGTGAACCCGTGGCGGTAGAATCGAGGGTGATTCGACCCCCGCCCGCATCGGATAGGGTGACCGTTTCATCCACCGGGTTCAGGGTGATTGTCGTCGAGCTCGGTGGCGGGATGATTCCCTTCCCTTCGTTCGCCGAGATACTCTGAACGTCGCCTATTCCAATCAAGGTCATCCCGAAGAACAGAACCAGGAAAAGAAATCGAACATTGGTCTTATGTCGCAAAGGAATCGATAATAATTGAAATGGAACAGTTTTCTGGATCACTACAAAGCCCTCCGGCAAACGGGTTGGAAAGTACATAATAGCCGAATTGGTTACTTTCGGTCCATCGACTCGGAGAATACCGTTGGGCCGAAATCAGGAGAGGTGGCAAAGACCCGCCCCATGATCTTCAAACCTCAGGTTCGTATTCTTTCACTCTAAGCACTGTCCCAACGTCCACGTGATCCCACAAGAACTCTATCTCCACGGACGAAACAAGACTTTGATATTACGTGGTTTACGAAAAGATGTATTTATTTTGCACAATTTTCTTGACTCTCAAAGATATATCACGTAACTTCTATCCAGAATACTTGAATAAGCGCCGTTCGAATGTGGTAAAGGAGAAAGCCAATGGCGGTAGGGTTGCAAAAGGAGGCCAATTTCACCGCGCACCGAATCATGGCTCAAGTACTGGCCGAATGCTTCCGGAGTACCGCGAATCCGATCAATTCACATGAACCACAAGTGGATTGGGAAGATTTGGTGATAGGCGCCTGGGAGCATCTTTCCGGCGCAGCCACATTGCAAGGCCAAGGTCAAGATCCGAGGAACATCCACATCGAATCCCTTCGATCTTCTCTCGGATTAGACCTCGCCCAGTGGCAATCCTTACACGACGAAGTCTTTGGCCTGTTGATCTCCAAAGATTGCCCCCCCTACGAGACCGAATACCTCCCATTACGGGACACAACTTACATCTCTCAGCAGATGGCGGATATCTCGGGATTCTACCGTGCCTTTGGACTGGAACCCGACAAGGACCACCCTGAGCGTGTGGACTATCTTTGCCTGGAACTTGATTTTGTGGGCCATCTATTGACACGAATGATTGTGACCTCGCAATCGCGTGACGCGGAGTCTGTACAGCATTTTGAAGTGGCCGAATCCGCTCTTCAGAGTTTTATCGAAGACCACTTGGGGAAATGGGTTTCCCTCTTTGTCAGGGCTTTGGAAAGACGAATCGATATTCTGCAAGCCTCGGTCGCAAGGGATGTCCAGGTCAATTTATTGCACTACCGGCAGCTTGGCCATCTCCTGAATCAATGGCTGGAAACCCTCTACCTCGATTTCGGGTTCAAGCCCACTCCCATCGATAAAGACTCTGAGTGGATCGAGGAACCTATGGAGGTCATGGAACCTTCAGGCTGTGAGGGTTGCATGACTTAAGAGGGGGGACTGATCCAAATAGTGGAGATGTCCTACTCGAAATTAAGATAATAAGAATCGGAAATGTCTCAAAGAGTACGTTGGTGAATTGATCGAGGAGGGTTTGAACAGAATGAACCTGGAAAGTGAGCCTCGTTCCCATCTGGCTCCCCACTTCGATTCGGTGGCGGTCCAATTCAACGCGAGCAAACTCGGGATGTGGTTGTTCCTGGGCACTGAGATCTTGCTGTTCGGCGGCCTCTTCTGTGTCTATACCATTTTTCGGGGGACGCATCCGGAAGCATTCGAATACGGTCACCACTACCTGGACACAAACTGGGGAGTGATCAACACCCTGGTCTTGATTCTGAGCAGTTTTACCGTCGCCCTGGCGGTGCGAGCCGCTCAGTGCGGTTTCAAAAAAGAACTCATTCTCTTTTTGAGTTTAACCCTTCTCCTCGGTGTGGATTTTCTCGGTGTGAAAACGATCGAATACACCCACAAATTCCACGAAAACCTCCTTTGGGGAGAAGCGTTTTATGCGAACGCGACCCTGCCTGCGTTGTCGGCGGAGGAGGTGCCGCTCGAAACCCTTTCGATAGCCCCGGGTGATCCCGCCCATGGTAAGGAAATCTTTCTCGGAACCTGCGCGAGTTGTCACGGTCAGGCGGGTCAGGGAATGCCGGGACTGGGACGTGACATTCGAAACAGCGAGTTCATCCAACAAAAGGACGAACAAACTCTGGTCGACTTTCTCATTGAAGGTCGCTTACCCGGCGATCCTCTCAACACAACCGGTAAACTGATGCCCGCCCGAGGGGGCAACTTAGCTCTCACCGACCAGGATCTAGGGGATGTCGCCGCCTACATCAAGAAGATGCAGGATCAATCGGCCGCCGGGGGGCGCGGGAGAAGCAGGCGTTCGAGGTCCGAAGAAACTGAGACCGCACGGCCTGAACAACCCTTTGTCATGGAAAAGAGCTTTATTCAGGACGCGCCCGAGGGGCCCCAAGGGTTAGGAACGCCAATGGCTGGTCATGCGAAGGAGTTCTTCGCCGATCCTCGGAGAGATCCCGACCACCCGAAACATCTCCAGAACTTTTTCTCCATCTATTTTCTCATGACCGGACTGCATGGTCTCCATGTGATTCTCGGCCTGATTGTCATCGCCTGGTTGCTCATCCGCGCTATCCGCGGCGACTTTGGGCGGCGCTATTTCACACCGGTCGATTTAGGTGGTCTTTATTGGCATCTGGTCGATGTCATTTGGATTTTCTTATTTCCGTTGCTTTATCTGATCCACTAAAAGGGAGCGAACGATGAGTCATTCCGAACAACCGAACGAACAATCGAAGAAGACGCCCTTATGGGGACTCGGTTTCATCATTCTGATGGTCTTCGCGGTCAACCTGGGCATCCTTTTCTATGCGGTCCAGACCGCCACTCATCATGAAGACGAATCGGGGACCGCTCATGTCGCGGATTCCCCTCATGAACAAGAAAAACATTTGGAAGGGGGAGGGACCACGGCCGAGACACCCTCTCTCCTCTCTACGACATCGGGTGAACAGAAGACCGAGATCGCCACAACGTTGGCCTCGGTGGTGAACCCTATTCATCTTCCAGAAGATTCGGTGACACAAGGTCTTTATATTCAACATTGCGCGGCCTGCCATGGCATGACCGGTCGCGGTGATGGCCCGGCGGCCGATCAACTTTACCCCCGCCCACGCGATTTTGTGAAGAGTCCGCTCCGTTTCGCCCCCAAAGGGGGAGGCGAGGCGGTCCAGATCGAAGCCGTCCAACGGACCATTGCTCAAGGGGTGCCGCGCAGTTCGATGCCCGGGTTCAGTGGCGTTCTGACCGAATCGGAGATCGCTGGTCTGGCTCGCTACATGCTCACCCTGCGCGAGGAGCAGCAGGATAATTCCCACAACGGCTCCCTATTGGAAGTCGGTAGCCGTCCCCCGACTTCACCCGGTCTCATCAGTCGAGGAGAAGAACTCTACAGCTCCTTGGGTTGTGTGGCATGTCATGGCGAATCGGGTCATGGCGACGGCCCCAGTAGTCGTGGGTTGATCGATTCGGTCGGTCACCCGGTTCATCCGGCTGACCTCACATCGGGTCTCTATAAATCCGGAAAGACCTCGGCGGATCTTGTCCGGGTAATCGTTCAGGGCATCCCCGGCACTCCGATGGCTGCATTCGAACCGGCGGTGGTCGCCACGAATCCAGACGGGACCCGGAATCTGACGGATGCCTGGGCCCTGGTGGCGTTTATCGAGAGTTTGATTCCGAAATCCCCACAAGTTGGAAAGAGCTCTGGCGCACACATTGAAATCGCCACAGCGATCGATAAGGAGATGTTGTTCGATCCATCGCACATCGCATGGATGGGAGTCGAGCCGGTCGAGATCGAGATCAAACCGATTTGGCAGAGGGAGGAGACCATCACCCATATCGCGGTGAGGTCGGTGAAGAACGAAGAGTTCGTCTCCCTCTGCTTCCAATGGCCGGACCCAACGATGGACGTTGCCAGAGACCAATCAGTATTCCCCGATGGAACAGCGGTCATGTTTGCGATGGGCGACGAGGTCCCGGCCCTTCCGATGGCGGTAAGAGTCGAAGGATTCGAGGCGAAAGCGCCTGTCAACATTTGGCATTGGCAGGCGGACCGTCAGATTGAAGCCACCGAGGGAAAAGAGATGGAGGAAGTCGGCGCCACGTCACCCTCGAACGGGTGGAGTCTCTTTCCTCTCTCCGCCGAAGCCCGTGCCAATCCGCCGCAAGTCGAATCGAGCACGCCCGACACTCTTTCCCTTCCCTCATTCATGACTGCGCGCGATAGCGGGAGTGTCGGCAATCAACGCACCACACTCTCTCACTCTGTGCTCGAGTCCAACGCCAAAGGGTTTGGGTCGCTCACACCTCAACCCGCTGAAGCCCAGGATGTGTGGGGAACGGCCGCGTGGAGTTCGGGAGTCTGGCGTGTGGTCCTCACTCGTGAAATCGAAACAAACGGAGAGGGAGATATCGATCTCAGCGAGCCTCGCGAAGTGGCAGTCACTTTCGCTGTCTGGGACGGATCGAAGGAAGACCGTAACGGGATCAAATTGATTTCGGGCTGGCATTGGCTCGAAATTCCAGTCCATACCAACGAACCCAGCGTGCAGGCGGACGCCTCCGAAGACAAACAGAGGAGCAAACCATGAAACATTCTTCCAACTACGATTCCAGGCAGGCTCGTGATCTGAGTCGACGAGATTTCATCAAAACACTTGGCGGGGTCGGTGCTCTACTCTTGAATCAACGATCTTTTGGGGGACTCTCTCCGCTTCCTCATATAACTAATCCGTTGGAGCACTATCCCGACCGGGATTGGGAGAAGGTTTATCGCGATCAATATCACTATGATCGGACTTTCACCTGGGTCTGCGCCCCGAACGACACCCACATGTGCCGACTGAAGGCGTATGTTCGCAACGGAATCATGATCCGCTCGGAACAGAACTACGATCACGATCGATGCGGGGACATCTATGGCAACACAATGACCAAGGCGTGGAACCCACGCGGTTGTCTCAAAGGTTACACCTTTCAGAAACGCGTCTATGGCCCATATCGTCTCAAAGGTCCGGTGGTCCGCAAGGGATGGAAGGAGTGGGCCGACGCTGGTTTTCCGAGTCTGTCGGACAATCCGGAGTTAAGAACCCAATACAAATTCGATTCCCGCGGAACCGATTCCTTCGTTCGGGTCAATTGGGATGAGGCTTATCGCTACACGGCGATGGGCCTCCAGGCGGTTGCGGGAACCTACAGCGGCGAAGAGGGTAAGAACCGTCTGATGAAGGATGGTTACGATCCGATCACGTTGACCCACTGGAACAACGCGGGAACACGGACCATCAAGTTGGGGTCGAATCTCCCCCTGCATGGCCTTGTCGGTAAATTCGGTATCTATCGTTTCGCGAACATGCTGGCGCTCCTCGATGCCAACGTTCGTGAAGTCGGTCCTGAGGAGGCGCAAGGGGCGCGAGACTGGAACGAGTACACCTGGCGTGGCGACCAGGCTCCGGGAACCCCTTTTGCCACAGGCCTCCAGGCATCCGACATGGATTTCAGTGACATGCGGTTCAGCAAGTTAGTCGTCCAGATCGGAAAAAATCTGGTTGAGAACAAGATGCCCGAGAGCCACTGGCTAAACGAATGCATGGAGCGCGGCGGGAAGCTGGTGTGCATCACTCCGGATTATTCCGCTCCCTCGGCCAAGAGCGATTACTGGATTGGGACCCGCCCCGGTCTGGGAGACCTTGCCCTCCTTTTATCCGTGGCCCATCTGATCATCGAGAACAAGGGATACGACGAAGCATATATTAAAAAGTTCTCCGACCTCCCTCTACTCGTCCGCGCCGACACGCTGAAACGTCTGCGGCCCGAGGAGATCATCGAGGGGTACCAACAGAAGGACCTGAAGGGCGGCCCGAGTTATTCGGTGCAAGGATTGACCGACGAGCAGAGAGAGAAGATCGGCGATTTCTGTGTCTGGGATTCGGCGAACAACGAAGCGGTGCCTCTTTCACGCGACGAAGTCGGGGAAAAACTATCTGTCGATCCGGCGCTCTTCGGCGAGTTCAAGGTCAAGACTCTCGATGGCGAAGAGGTTCAGGTCTTCACGGTGATCGAGATGTATCGGCGTCATCTCAAGGACTACGACACGAAAACGGCGGCGGAAATCAGCGGTGCGGACCCCGAGTTAATAGAACGTCTCGCCCATGATCTCACGACCATCAAACCGGCGGCGATTCATTTCGGGGAAGGGATCAATCACTACTTCCACGCGACCCTCCATAACCGAGCCTGTTTTCTCCTCGCCACGCTGACAGGAAACATCGGGAGGCATGGGGGGGGATGTTATGCCTGGGCAGGCAACTACAAGGGAGCACTTTTTCAAGCCTCCGCCTGGTCCGGCCCGGGAGTGGGCGCTTATAAGGATGAGGATCCCTTCAATCCGGTCCTCGACGAAACCGCCGATGTTACCAAAGAAGACATCCATCATTACGCGAGCGGCGAGGAACCGAGCTACTGGGCGCATGGTGAAAAGATCCTCAAAGTAAACACGCCGGAAGGTGAAAAGATTTTCACTGGCAAGACTCACCTACCCACTCCAACGAAAGCGTTTTGGTACAACAACGCCAATTTCATCAACCAAGCCAAATGGGTCTACGAGATCATCCACAACATCCTTCCCAAGGTCGACATGGTGATCGACCAGCAGGTCGAGTGGACGGGGTCTGCGGAGTATGCCGATCTCGTTCTCCCCGCCAACGCCTGGGTCGAATTCCAGGATCTAGAAGTAGGTGGGTCCTGCTCGAACCCTTATCTCCAAGTCTGGGGAGGAAACGGCATCCAACCGGTCCACGATTCAAAAGACGACGCAGCGATTTTCGCCGGAGTGTCCAACGCGCTAACAGAACTGACCGGCGAGAAACGCTTCTCCGATAACTGGAAGTTTATTAATGAGAAGAAATCGAAGGTCTATATTCAGCGCGTCCTAAACTCCTGTACGACGACGCGAAACGAAGAGGGGCCTTATGATATCGATCGCATTGTGAAGGGCGAGTACGGCGGAGAACCTGGGGCGGCGCTCTTCCTCTTCCGGACTTATCCGAGGCTGCCGTTCTTTGAGCAGGTCAACGACAGCATCCCCTTTTACACGGACTGTGGAAGGCTGGCGGCTTACTGCGATCTTTCCGAGGCGATCGACGCGGGAGAGAATCTAATTGTCCACCGGGAACCGGTCGAAGCGACGCCCTATCTCCCCAATGTCATCGTGTCGACCAGTCCGTACCTGAGACCCAAAGACTACGGGATCCCCATCGAGGAGCTCGACGCCGACCTTCGATCAGTCCGGAACAAGATGATGTCTTGGGAAGAGGCGAAGAAGACGGTCAACCCGCTGTGGGCGAATGGTTTCCAATTCTACTGCTCGACACCGAAAAGCCGTCACTCCGTACACTCATCCTGGTCGACAGTCGACTGGCATTGGCTCTGGGCCTCGAACACGTCGGACACGAAACGGCGCGACAAGCGCCAGCCCGGAGTCGGGGACCGTCAGATTCAAATGAACCCACAAGCCGGGATTGATCTCGGACTCAACGCGGGGGATTATGTTTATGTCGACGCGAACCCCGCCGACCGTCCTTATCGCGGTTGGAAAGAAGGGGATGGTTTCCATGCCCGCGCCTTCCGGTGCATGGTCCGGGTCAAATTCAATTCCGCCCTGCCCTATCACTTCACCATTCTCAAACACGCGGGCTGGATCGCCACTGAGCGGTCGGTCCTCGCACACGAGAGCCGCGAGGATGGCCGTGCCCTGGCGAAGGACACCGGGTATCAATCGAGTTATCGCTACGGATCGCATCAATCGATCACGCGAAGTTTTCTTCCGCCGATGCACCAGACCGACACACTTTTCCACAAGAAAACCGGGGGGATGGCTTTCACCTTCGGATCCGATGTCGATAACCACGCAGTCAATACGGTTCCCAAGGAGACCCTCGTCCGAGTGACCAAAGCGGAGGATGGCGGCATCGGCGGGGAAGGCCCCCTGCGCCCCGATGAGAAGGGTTATGGACCAACGGGTGACAGCGAGATGAACGATCTCTATGTGGCGGGCAATCTAACGATGGTGATCCGGTAAACGAGGAGAAAGAGAATGACACAAGAAGAACATCCGAATCGAAATGAGATGAAGAACCGTCCGGTCGAACCGGATCATCCGATGTCCCTCGAAGGGGGGGTAGTCGATGGAGACCTTCGTCTCATGATCCGCTGTCAACTCGAGGACATGCTGATGTTCGGGTCGAAGCCTGAGGAACTCCTCGCCATGGCGAACAACCCCAATTATCAAGGGCTGTATGCGGCCAAGGAAACATTGGGACAGGAAGCGTTTGAAGAAATCTTCGAAGAAACATTAAAGCGGATCGGAATCCACCGCGTCTCCAGCGAGGAACGCGCGGTTGAACAGTATCCCGACCATTTCATCCCACTCGAATCTCTCAAGCCAGAATCCACAGAGGAGAAAGATCATGCCTGAAGTCTTTAACTGGCAACTCGGCCGGAACATGAACTACCCCTATGAGGACCGCCACCCGGAGTGGCAGTTCGCCTTCGTGTTCAATATCAACCGCTGCATCAATTGTCAGACCTGTACGATGGCCTGCAAGAGCACTTGGACCTTCTCGAAAGGGCAGGAGCACATGTGGTGGAACAATGTCGAGACGAAACCCTTTGGCGGGTATCCGAGGTATTGGGATGTGAAACTACTGAGCCTCCTTGAGGGGATCAATCCGGAAGGCCAG
>JAJDBZ010000053.1 GCA_029261095.1 Candidatus Omnitrophota bacterium
CGACCCGCCTCGCCCTCGCACCCGATCAAAACCGGGTAGACACCAAATCCCAGGATAGTTCCTTCATACCCTTCAGTATCGATGAGATCGATCTTGTAGGTGTGGTACTTGCCATCCGGGATTAGATCGAAATCTTCTGACCGCTCATTGCTAAACGACCGGTCCTCAAACGTCTTCCAAACAACACGGCCCTTTTTCGAGTCGCCTTCACACGCCATTCGAACAAAAAGGGAGGTCGCCTCCTCGGCTTGCCAGACTTCGGTCGGCCCAACAATCATCGGGTTGGGTTTCGTAAGGGTCAATCGGATCTCTCCATCGATGGGCCATCCCTGATCGTCGGCGTTCCGGTAGGTGCAATGTTGCCTGTCGCTTTCGAAAACATAATCGGGGAAACGACTCGTTCCGTGTTCTTCAGTGACCCAATCTCGGATGCCCTTTAGCGAGTCGACTATCAAGACGTATTCATAGGCATAGTCAATGTTGTGGTCAATAATCTCCCGAGTCCTAGGGGCCAGATATCCCGTGCTCGGGTCTTTTGGGCCGCCGACTCCAGTCTTTCCGTAGAAGCCACCGTTGTATTCCAGCACTTCTGGGGAGTACACGCCCAGCCCCCAATCGTCATCGTTTACTAGCGCTGCCCACCCCTCTGTTGCTACCCAATGAGACCAAGGAGCAAACCCTTCTTCCAATTTTTCATTGGTCCAGACTTTGGTAAATCTTTCGGGCTTCCCTCCCGTAAAGGGGGCATCGTCCGTGTAACTCATCACCTTATAATAGGGACCGTTCGTATAGACAGCGGGAAGTTCTTGGTCGCGCGGGGGATAAAGCGTCTTGTCCTCTCGATGGTTGATCATCCTGGCTCGCGCGTGAACACAGTTGCCCTCGATCTGGAGCCAACTCTCGAACACACATTGCGCCGGTTCGTTGTCGAGCGGCCAGTGCATGGGAATACATTTCACATAGATCTCTTTCCCGTCATTGGTGTGCTCGAGGATCTGCGATTGGTATCCTTTGTAATCGCCCGATTGGATCGGGTTCCACCCGATCCCCATCCAAGTGGCGCTCGGAGATTGGCCGTTCGGCTTGTAAGGGACCGGGCCCGAATAGAACGACATCTGAACCTGTCTCCCCCAATCGTAACTATTAATCAGGTTTCCCGGTTTCTCTTTGGACTCGAGGAATGTGATCGATCCTCCCAGTTCGAGATCGACGCCGAGACGAATCGATTCATTTTGGATGATCGATAAATTTCCGCCACAGCAAAATGAGGCGGTAAACAGAAAACCGCTTAGGAGAATAAAGAGTCGCAAGTCAAAACCCCTTCGCGAATAGGATTGAAGCGAAATAGTAGGAGAGTATCGTTTGAGATGGAATGGAGCTGGATGCATGGATGTTTTTATTGACGGTAGTCGGTTATAGCCGTTACTCTTTATGCTATGCTATCTGATGTGTGAAACACACTTTGATCTTGATCCCACTCAGGAGGAAGACTTTTGAAAGATCGGTTGCAATTGACTGCTGTAACTTTAGTTTTCTTATTGGTGAGTCTTATTATCAACACAGCCCATTCCGCAACCCTCAATGTTCCTGAGGATCACGCAACAATAACTGCAGCCCTCGCGGCAGCCGCCACGAGCGATGTGGTGAGTATCAATGATGGATTCTATGGAGGGGCCGAGTCTTGGCCGATCGAGATTCAGGTCAATGCCCTTTTTATCGAGGGGCGATCCGGAAACCCAGCGGCCGTTCAGCTTGAAGCGGGTGTATCTTCTTTTTTTACCTTGGAAAACAGGACGAAGATCGGGTTCAGAAACCTCCAGTTTCAAAACAGCAGTTCGTTCGGCGGGACGGTCATTAACGCAAGCGGATGCGACACTCTGCTTCTTGAAAACTGCATAGTTCAGGATTGCACGGGAGCCTTTGCGGCCCCCGTTTATTTTTTCAATACCTCGGGCGATATCCGGGACTGCACGTTCACTCGCAATGTGGGAGGCATTTTCGGAGGGGCAATTGCATACATCAATCAAGACCCCGTTGTAGAGAAAGTCACAGTCTCCGATTCCACCTTCCAACAGAATGAATGTCTAGCAATCGGTGGCTCCGCCTTCTTCGGTGGAACCGAAGCATTCTTCGGCACCAAATCGGGAGCGAAAGGTTTACTGAACCCCGACATTGTCATCGACAATTGTTCATTCGTCGGGAGTACGGCCGGATTGGCGGGAGGCGGTCTCGCATTGGCGGGGTATTCCGAAAGCGAAATTGGGGCCTTGATCCAGTCATGCACTTTTTCATTGTGTTCCGCGAGCGGCGGGGGTGCGATTGCGATCTATCGCAATTCCGGGGATATCGCGGTCGAGATTGAAGATTCTGTATTTAGTCAGAATATCGGAACCGCCAGCGGGGGTGGGGCGATTTTCGTGGACGATTACGAAGGAATCACAAAAGGGGCGGTCACTTACACCACTCAGCTAGGAATAAATCGGTGCGACTTCAGTGTCAATCAAACTCTGGGCGATGGTGGATCGATGTTCATTGACCATTCTTTCAATCACTTGACCCAATATGAAGTGGCGAATAGCCGATTTGTCAGAGGCGCCGCAGAAAATGGGGCTGCGATCGGGATCGGGGCTCCAGTCTCCGCTTCGATTCTAAAGAATGAAGGGAAAGGGCCTATAGTTGCGAGCGGTCTTTCCGGAGTAATCGAGGACTGTACATTTACATTCAATCGGACACTCTCGGCTTCCGAAGGATTCGGAGGGGCGATCTTCCTACGCCAAACAGCAACAAACGTTCGGGATAACACTTTCAACGAGAACGAGGCTCGAATTGGTGGAGGCATCTCTCTATACGATGATTTCAGCATCGTTCAGAGAAACTTTATTGGCGATCCACGCAGGGGCTTTCTCGGTGTCGGAAATTCCGCTTCGAATAGCGGCGGAGGAATGGCTGTCTTTCTGGAGGGTTTGGTTATTAAGGGTGATGGCGAACCACCGATTCGCCCGAGAATCATTAACAACTTCTTTTTTGATAACCGACAGGTCGATTCTATTACGCCGAGTTTGGGTGGAGGGGCTCTCGTGTTATTGGCGCAAGGGACCAATGATATCGATGGCTTCATCGGGGGTAACGTGTTTCTCAACAACTCGGCTGAATCGGAGAACGGACATGCTTTTTATATTTTCGGCGAAGTCCCGAACGAGGTCCTGTTTATTCACAACACGCTGTTAAACAACCGACCCCCGCTGGTCAAAGGCGCCCTTGTCGAATCGGGATCCTTGATCTTCCTGGGGAACACCACTGAACCTGCTTTCTATAACAACATTTTTTATTACCCGATGGAGGGCGGAATACCCGCCGATGTAACAGGGGTCTATGAATCTGGAAATCCCTCTCCTGAGTTTCGGAAGAATGTCTTTTTCGGTTTGGATACTCTGTATGTCGACGATTTCAACAATGCGCTCAGCTTAAACGGTTTGAACTTGCAAGCTCAGAATAGTGAGAACCTCAGCATCGATCCGGAATTTGAACCCGTGGGACCCGATTCGTTCGGAGTCCTGAATCCCCACCTCAGCCCGGAATCTCCTCTGGTCGATGCCGCGGTACCCTATTTCGTCTCTCCCGCGGATTTCCTCCAGAACCTCCCGACCGACATCGACGCGATCTACGATCCCCCGGGAAACAATCGTTTCATTGGAATCATGGCCGACATCGGAGCCGATGAAATCGTCCCACTGCCTACTGAGACCCCAACGCCAACTCCGACGGATACGGCAACAGAGACCCCCACTCCGACGCCGACCGACACGGGGGTCGATCCGACGGCAACCCATACTCCAACAGAAACATTGACTACCACTGATACTCCAACCGTGAGCCCAACTCCCACCATAACTGGGACTGTCGGATCTCCCACTGTGACGCCCAGTGTCACCCTCATCGATTGCGATGTGGTTTCCGGTTCGGTGAACCCAAGGTGCGATGCCTTCGATCTGATTGCAATTCTTGAGGACCGTGCAGGGATCACAAATTTTGACACCGATTTCGATAATGACGGGAACGAGGATTTCGAGGACCTCTTCCTCTTTTCGAACGTGTGGTATTCACAACCCGCGCCTTAAACTGAGAGAGACCGCTCTGGGGCCCTTTCTTTTCTCTAGGGGAGGAAAGGGCTCCCGCGTGTTTCTCCTTACCCGCTTGTATTTCGATGCCCCTCCCCCATACTTTGAAACTGCTTTCAGCCAATAGATCAGAAAATGAAAATAGCCTTTTACACAAAATACGACCGGATGGGAGCAAGTAGCCGATACCGCACCTATCAGTTCCTGGAGAAATACTGGAAGGCGGGAATCGAAACCCGGACCTTTCATCTGTTTCCAAGTCTCTATCTCGAAGAACTCTATGAAGATCTCCCCTTTTCGTCCTCTCGTAGAGAACTTTTCGGCAAGCGGCATCATGACCTCGACCACATTGAGAGTTTCGATCTGGTGGTGATCGAGAAAGAACTATTCCCCTTTCTCCCCGCATTCATGGAAAAGAAGTATTTTGAAAAAGCGACAAAAATTGTTCTCGATTTCGATGACGCCATCTTCGCGAAATACCAAAAACACCCAAACCCCTTTGTTCGTTTTATCTTACGAAAGAAGCTCGATCAACTCATGGCATGGTCCGATGGAGTCATCGGGGGTAATCGATTCCTTTGCGATTACGCCGCCCAACATGCACCGAGGCAATGGTTGGTTCCCACCTCCGTCGATGTGGATAAGTACGTTCCTCATGATCAGGATCATGAAGGCCTGATCTCGATCGGTTGGATTGGAACGCCAATCACTTCCAAGTACCTCGAACTGGTACGCCGCCCAATTGAACGACTCGCCCAGATCGCTCCCATCCGTTTTATCGTCATCGGAGCCCAAGCGCCTGACTGGCATGGAGTCCAGACACAGACACACGATTGGGCCGAAGAGAATGAGGCCAAATTGATCCGGTGGATGGACATCGGCATCATGCCGCTGGAAGATACTCTGTGGGAAAAAGGAAAATGTGGACTGAAACTCCTTCAATACATGGCGGGAAATGTGGTTCCTGTCGGTTCCGATGTGGGTGCGAACCGGGATATTATCGACCATGGAATCGATGGGTTCTTGTGCAAAACCGAGGACGATTGGTTTGAGACACTTAAGGATTTGGCCGAGAATCAAGAGAAGCGGGTTCAAGTCGCGGATGCCGCCCTCAAGAAAGTGAGGAAAGATTACTCGATCGATGTCGCGGCTCAAAAGCTAATCGAAATCTTTCATGAAGTGGTCAACCATTCCGAATGAAACAGATCATTCAAAGCCTAAAAACGGGAACACTCGCCGTGGAAGAAGTTCCAGAACCCATTGTGGTTCCGGGTCGAGTCCTCGTCCGGAATCGGTTTTCGTTCGTCTCCCCCGGTACAGAGAAAGCCAACAGAGAAATCGCCAAGAGTAGTCTGCTCGAAAAAGCCCGGCAGCGACCCGATCAAGTCAAGAAAGTTTTTGAGAAGATCCAGACCGAGGGGCTCTCCTCGACTTTCCAAAAAGTGAAATCGCGATTGGAAGAACCGGTCCCCCTCGGTTACAGCTGCGCGGGCGAGGTCCTTGAGGTCGGCGCGGAAGTAGAAGGAATTTTCCCCGGTGACCGTGTCGCTTGCGCGGGCGCCGGTTATGCCAACCATGCCGAGGTGGTGTGTGTCCCGAAGAACCTGGTTGCACAAATCCCCGAAGGCGTTTCCGATGAAGAGGCCTGTGCGGCGACAGTTTGTGCCATCGCTCTTCAAGGGGTCCGAGTGGCGGACCTTCGTATCGGCGAAGTGGTCGGGGTGATTGGCCTCGGACTTCTCGGGTTGATCACCGTGCAAATCCTCAAAGCGAATGGTTGCCGTGTGTTGGGGATCGACCTCAACGCTGAATCGGTAGACCGCGCTCTCGCCCAAGGAGCGGACCAGGCGGTTCTTCGCGAGGAGAACCTGGAGGAAATTGTTGCTTCGATGACCTCGGGCGAGGGGCTCGACGCGGTCATCTTGACCGCCGCCACCGAAAGCAACGATCCCATCGAACTGGCGGGGACTTTGTCCCGGAGAAAGGGGCGGGTGATCGCTGTCGGCACCCTTCCGATGGAGATTCCCCGCAGAATTTACTACCCCAAGGAATTGGAACTCCGGATTTCGACATCCTATGGCCCGGGTCGGTACGATCCCGAATATGAGGAACGAGGGAAGGATTATCCCTATGCGTATGTTCGGTTTACCGAGCAACGGAACATGGAAACCGCTCTCGCGTTGATGGCCGATGGAAAACTCAGCATCGCACCATTGGTCACACACACCTTCCCGATCGAAGAGGCGGAGAAAGCCTATGGGTTGGTCGAAGGAAAATCCGAAGAGAAATCGCTGGGTATCCTTTTCAAATACGGTGAACCCTCTGTAACGAAAGAACCCGACATTCCGAAAGCCATCGAGAAAAAAGGTCACATCCGATTAGGGATTCTTGGCGCCGGGCAATTCGCATCAGGCGTTCTCCTCCCTTGCATTCATAAAATTGATGGAATCGAAATTACCCATGTGGTCACGGGTCGGGGAGCCACCGCTTCCACGGTGGCTAAACGTTACAATATCCCCAATGCGAGCTGCGACCCAACCGAGGTCTACGCCGATCCGAATGTCGACGCCGTTCTCATCGCGACTCGTCACCACCTTCATGCTCAGCAGATCCTCGATTCAGTGAAGGCCGGAAAGCAAGTCTTTGTCGAGAAACCACTGGCGCTCAATCGAGATGAGCTCACAGAGGTGAAGACGGCAGTCGAGGATTCCGATCGAACCGTGATGGTAGGATTCAACCGACGTTTCGCGCCGCTAGCTCAACAGGCCAAACAGTGGTTCGAACCGAGGACGGGACCGCTGGCGATGCTGGCGCGCATCAACGCGGGCCAGATCGAGAAAGGTTCCTGGCTCCTCGATCCCGATGAGGGAGGGGGGAGGATTGTCGGCGAGGTCTGTCATTTTATCGATCTCTTCCAATATTGGAGCGGTTCACGAATCGAGGAAGTTGACGCGACCTGTCTCCATTCGGAATCGGGCTATGAAAATGTTTCGGTTCTTCTTCGTTTCACGGATGGGTCTACGGGCGCACTGCTCTATACCGCCGAGGGCGCGAAAGCATTAGCGAAAGAGTTTTATGAAATCCACTCTGGCGGAAAGAGTGTCCAACTCGACGATTTCAGAACACTGACTCTATCCGAGGGAAGCAAGTCCCACACCTCCAAATCGCGGACTCAGGATAAAGGACACACCGCCGAACTCGAGCATTTCTTCGAGTGTCTAAAGGAAGGGAAAAAACCCGATCTCACTTTCGAGAGTTGTGTGGAGACCACGGAGGCGACTTTTCGGATTGTGGAGGCGGTTCGAGGTGTCGGGGAATGATCCAGGGAATCACTTGATGATCTTGACCCTTTTC
>JAJDBZ010000521.1 GCA_029261095.1 Candidatus Omnitrophota bacterium
TAGCTGTCTGAATAAGTTCAATGCCCAATCCCCCTCCGCCGCAGCTCCATCAGATCCCTCACCATTTTGAATGAATCCGTGATGCCGTTAATCTGCGAGCCCTCGGTGTAGATCCATCGGACTGGCACCTCTTCGATCTGGAACCCGCGCGCTCGTGCGAGGAGAAGGTGTTCGACATCAAACGTGTAGCCCTCGATGGTCTGCGCACTGGCCAGTTCTTTGGCCACCTCGGCGCGGTAAGCTTTAAACCCGCATTGGGTGTCACGGATCCCGGGCAGAACCAGGACTTGAGAGAGCGTCGAAAAGAAGCGACTCATGACACGCCTCGACAAAGGCAGGTCGATCACTTCCGATTGCGGCAACCTCCGCGAACCGATCGCGATATCCTTCCCTGACTCTAGCGGTTCGATCAGTTTTGGAATCTGATCGATGGGCGCTGACAGATCGGTGTCGGAAAAAACCACATACTCCCCGCAAGATTTTTCGATCCCGTGCTTGACCGCATACCCTTTTCCACGATTCGCTCCATATTCCAACAACTCGAAGGATTGATCGGCGAAGAGCCTCGGAGCGACCTCGCGAATGACCTCAAGTGTGTTGTCACGGCTCCCGTCATTGACCAGAAGAACTTCATAAACGTCAGCTTGGCTGGATATAAACTGCGAAACGGTTTCCAACGATTGCCCGATCCGATCGGCTTCGTTATAGGCGGGGATGATGAGTGAAATCTTTGGAGGTGCGGTCGACATGTGGAAAGGGAGTCTAAGAAATCCAGGACCGGGGTCAATCTCACACGCTTTAAACCTCTCCCCCCAGCCCTCTCTCCACATTGTGGAGAAAAGGAGCAACACATCCCCTCTCCCCGCACTGCGGGGAGGGGGTTAGGGGGTGGGGTTTCTCAAAAGGCGAGAGTGGGGTTTCTCGAAAGGCCTTCTCCCATGCTTTCTGTCCCCACAAATTCTGTTAGACTTGATTCATGTCGGAAGTGGAAACCCTAACAAAATCGAGGATCGCCTCGCGCGTTGCCTCTCTCAAACCCTCGGGAATTCGTAAATTCTTCGAGCTGGTGATGGGGCGCCCAGAGGTGCTCTCTCTCGGTGTCGGCGAACCCGATTACTCAACCCCTTGGTCAATCCGGGAGGAGGGGATTTTTGCGCTCGAAAAGGGCCGAACCTCTTACACCTCCAACCAGGGCATTCCCGAGTTTCGTGAGGAGATTTCGCGCTGGGTTGATGACAATCTCGGTGTCCTTTACGACCCGAAGACTGAAATCCTAGTCACAGTCGGTGTCAGCGAAGCCCTCGATTTGGTCTGCCGCACGTTGCTCGAACCCGGGGATGAAGTGCTCATCCCCGAACCTTGCTTCGTGTCTTATCCCGCCTTAGTTGAGTTGGCGGGCGGAAAACCAATTATGGTCCCAACTTCCGCCGACAACCACTTCTTTCCAACTATTCAGTCTCTTGAAGATAACCTGACAGATCGGACTCGGTTCATTCTTCTCAATTCACCCAACAACCCGACTGGAGCGGTCATCCCCCGCATCCTTGGCGAAGAGATCGCCGATTGGGTCCAGCATAAAGACCTCATTATGGTAACCGACGAAATCTATAGTCCATTGGTCTATGAAGATGAGCATGTATCGTTTCCCTCGATCGCTGGAATGAAGGACCGGACGATTCTCCTCCATGGGCTGTCGAAGGGATGGGCGATGACCGGATGGCGTATCGGGTATGCCTGCTGTCCTTCGGACATCTGCACGGCGATGACGAAGATCCATCAATACCAGATCATGTGCGCATCCATCATGGGACAATCCGCCGGAATCGAAGCGCTCAAACATGGTCAGCCGGAAGTGGAGAAGATGCGAGACGATTATTCCCGGCGGAGGCGTATCATTACCCAAGGTTTTAACGATATCGGTCTCCCATGCCACCTGCCCGGTGGTGCTTTCTATGCGTTTCCCTCGATCCAATCGACCGGGTTAACCAGCGAAGAGTTCGCATTCAGATTACTTGAAGAACAGGAAGTCGCCCTCGTTCCGGGAAGTGCCTTCGGAGATTCGGGAGAAGGGTACATGCGTTGCTGTTATGCAGTTTCGCTGAAGACCATTGAAGAGGCATTGAGGCGTATCGAAAAGTTTGTAAAGAGCCTCTAGCGACAACTAGAACTAATAAGATGAATCCAGAGTCTATCTGAAAGGAATACTAGACCCATGGCTGTTTGTTCAATATGCGGAACCATGTTCGATAACGTTGGCGGTACATGCCCCGAATGCGGCGCTCCGGCCGGCGGCGCCGGAACCGATCAGCCGGCGGAGGCCATCTACCAAGAGGCCCTGCGACGAATGAAGGCTGCACAGTTCGGGGATGCCAAAGGTCTGCTGGTGGATGCGATCCAGAAAGACTCTTCCAAGGGCGACTACCATTTTTATCTGGGAAGCGCTAATTACAAAATTGGGGATTATCAGGCAGCCTACAAAGCCTTCCAGCAAGCTGACCGTCTGATGCCTGACAACGATCGTATTCACAAATGTCTTGTTGCCGCTCGCCAAAGAATGACCGAAGAGAAGCAATAGATTGGCGAAGAACACGCCCCTATGGATCAGAAATCGCGTCAAAAACATGAAAACCTCGCCCGTACTTTAAAATACATTCTCGGCAAAGCTCCGGATGAATTCGGTATCGTCCTGGACCCCGAGGGCTGGATCGATCTCAAGGGGCTTGTCATCGCGCTTGGCGATAACCCCGGGACGAAGGGTGTCTCGGTCACTCGAATCCTGGACCTCGATTGGGCACTGGAAAAATCGCCTTTTGAATTCGATTCAAAACGAGTGCGCATGAAACCCGATTCCGAGTTTCTTCCCCCCCTCAGGGAGTATCTTCCTCCCCCCACAAATCTCTACAACGGGTGCCGTCGGAAACCGTATCGAGGTTAAGTGGAGGATGGGATCGATCCTTCCGATGGTCGCGAGATTGTCCTTTCGCGAACCCCGGAAATGGCTACTCGGATTGGTCAGCGGCGGGATCCAAAACCGATTCTGGTTGAGATCAACACCGAAATCGCCGCAAGCCATGGGGCATTCTTTCAATCCTACGGAGAGGGATTGTTTTTGGTGGATCGTCTTCCGAGGGAGGCGCTATTCGGTCCCCCCCTCAAAGATGAAGAGACCCTTCCCGAGCGGAAACCCAAAGCGAAACCGAAGGATTTCGAAGCTCTGATTCCAGAGGCTCCCTCGCCAGATTCCTTCTTTTCCACACCCTATGACCCGAACACGGACCGGTTGGTTCTGCGCGATCTGGATATCGAGACCGAGAAAAAAATCCGACGGGAGCGGGCCAAGAAAAAAGTGGATTGGAAAGACGACCTCCGTAAGCGAAACCGCAAGAGAAGTGAGGATAGAGAATGAACCGATGGGCCCTTTCACTCTTCCTCATTGTCACGATCCCCTCCCACGCCGAATCACCGATTGAGGTATCCCTCAATGGGGTGTCAGTTCTCAGGTTTTCCACTCCTACCGCGGACATTAGTACGCCGATGATTCGAATGGAGGAAGTCAAAAACTCCGTTCAGAAAGTCGAAGTCATCTGGGAATTCGACACCGAGGTTCAAGTCGATGAACTTTCCTTGCAGATCGATTTTCTCCAACACCCCGATTTCCATTGGCTTCCTCATTTGACACCCTCCGAGGGTTTTGTGGTGGGGCAACATGTCTTTCGTAGCCCCGCCGTTGTGACTGCTTCCGGAACCGCTGTGGTGGCGATCGTTCCCGACCTCGATTCCGTGGGCAAACAGGAGGGACTCCCCTGGTTTCTTGATTTGGACGCCCCCAAGCAGACCGGATGGATCGGGTTCTCGAATACCGAAATCCCAGTCCATGTAGGGTTCAAAAAGATAAAGGGGTTAAAGGTCGGACCCGGAAGAGTGTCACTCGCATTCTATGTCCTGGCTTACCGTGACACTGACATTCCCCTCAATCCATGGAAAAAAGTGACAACGTTCCTTTGGGAGAACTGGGGACACCCGCTTTACCTTGAGGGTGAACCAACCAAAGTGCCCATGGATGTTTATGTCGCCCGGACGTATCAGTGGGCATTCGACTCCTGGAAAGACTCGGTTTGGCAAGAATTCGATCTCGAAGGGACTCGGGTCGGGGCGCCTCAATTCATCGTCAACATCTCCCAATCGCCGAACTATCCAGGGCCTTGGTACCAGCGCGAGTTCCTCTCCATTTGGAATCAAGCCTGGTTCTCATCGTTGCGAAGCGCCTCGGGTCTCGCCCGTTGGGCCATCAGAAGGGATGATGAGGAACTCGCAAGAAAAGCAAACCTGACCAAATCTCTTGCCTTAGCCGCTCCGATGAAGGAGGGGATCTTTCCTTCCGTGATCCGTACAAACAACGAGAAGGTAGAGATTGAAGGAAAGACTTTCGATCGCCCCAAACCCTGGAGCGAGGCCTTTTGGTCGAACTCCAACCGCGTTCCCACTAATCAAGGTATTACCCAGGATTGGTACCACCTTCTTGATTCCTCCTGGACCGCCCTTCTCATGCTCCGGTGGCATGAAGAGATTGAGGAAGACCCAGACCTTCTCGATTACGCCCGGGAGTACGCGGATAAACTGATCACACTTCAAGATGAAAGAGGGTTTTTTCCCGGTTGGCTGCATCCAACCACCCTCCTGCCTGGAAAAATAATGAATCAGACTCCGGAGTCGAGCCTCAGTGCCACTTTCCTCTTCAAACTTTGGGAAATCTCCGGCGAACAGAGACATCTCGAAGCCGCCCTCAAGGCTGTCGATGCCGTCTTAACGGAAATCGTTCCGAATGGGAGATGGGAAGACTACGAAACCTACTGGTCCTGCTGCCCTTTCTGGAACGACAGGGTCGGCGAAAAAATCGGACGGAACAACCAGTATAAACAGAACACTCTTTCCATCTTCTGGACCGCCGAGGCGCTCCTCGAAGCCTATCGTGAGACCGAGAATCAAGAGTATCTTCAGTGGGGTGTTCGAACACTCGATGAACTCTCGATGCATCAACAGGTATGGCAACCCGATTTTATTCACGTTCCCGCCTTGGGAGGGTTTGGAGTTATGAACTTCGATGGGGAGTGGAACGATTCGCGCCAATCGCTCTTTGCTGAACTCTTCCTTGATTACTACGAAACCACCGGGAATCGTGACTACTTCGAACGGGGGATCGCCGCCCTCAAATCTTCCTTCGTCATGATGTATTGCCCCGAGAATCCCCAACAGAAGGAACAATGGGAAAAGGCACACCCTTTTTTCGGCCTGGAGGACTATGGGTTCACCATGGAAAACTATGGTCATGGAGGAGAAACCAGCGCGGAAGGCATGGGGATGGGTGTTTTTACTATTTACGATTGGGGGAATGGGGCCGCCAGCGAGGCCAGGAACCGGATCTTCGATCACTATGGTGATGTGTTTATCGACCGGGAGCGAGGTGAAGGTTTCGGAATCGACTCGGTCTGGGTTTCAAGACTGGATTCCGGTTGGCAGCTGGAGAATTCGGCTCAACAGACACGGGAGATCAAGATCGTTTTTGAGGATGGTTCCGACATACTGATTGAAATCGAAAACACTCTGGTGATCAAGGAGGAAGAATGAAGAGAATCATTTTACTATGGATCATTGTCTTTGTTGCGGTCTTGCCTCAGTCATGGTCCGAAACGGCAAAGGGGACTGTATTCAATGACCTGAACGAGAATGGCCTGAGAGACCCCAACGAGGAAGGGCTGGCAAACGTGCTCGTTTCGAACGGGACCGAAGTGAGCCCGACGGATGCGAATGGTCGATGGAGTCTTCCTGTTACCGACGACACCATATTGTTCTTGATCAAACCCGCGGGGTGGCAGGTTCCTCTCAATCACCACCTCATCCCTCAATTCCATTACATCCACCGTCCTCTAGGATCTCCAAAGGTTAAAGCCGGAAGCATCGAACCCACCGGACCCCTTCCCGAATCAATCGACTTTGCTCTCACCAAACAGGAAGAGCCTGAGGTGTTTTCAACAGTCTTTTTCGCAGACACACAGGCACGAGGAACGCGCGAGGTCAACTTTGTTATCCGAGATGCGGTCGAGGAACTGGTTGGGTCGAACATTCACCTCGGGTTTTCGCTGGGCGATATCGTTGCCGATGATCCCGCTCTTTTCGATCCGATCAACGCGGCCATTTCCAGAATCGGCGTGCCTTGGTACAACGCCTTTGGAAATCATGACAACAACAAGGATGTTTCCGGAGACCGCCCCTCTCACACCACTTTCGAAAAGACCTATGGGCCGGCGACCTATGCATTCGAATACGCCAAGGTGGTGTTCGTTTGTCTCGACAACATCGTTTTCAAAGAGGAGGGAGGCTATTCCAGTCGCATCCGCGATCGCGACCTCCGATTTATCGAATCCTACTTGACTCACGTTCCGAAGGACCGGTTGATCGTGATGTTCATGCACGCACCGCTTCGCTCATGCTCTCAGATGGAAAAACTGATGGCGCTCATTTCCCCGTTCCCCAACACATTCTCGGTCGCCGGACATTGGCATCGCCAGTATCATTTCTTTTTCGGTCAAGACTATGGTTGGACCGGACGGGACAGGCACCACCACTATGTCAACGGGACTGTTTCAGGGTCGTGGTGGTGTGGACTCCAGGATGAACTCGGTATTCCTCATGCTGTCATGAACGATGGAGTTCCAAACGGCTACTCATTCGTCGATTTCGATGGTGTCGACTATCAAATCCGGTTTAAAGCATGCCGACGGCCCCCCGAATATCAAATGAACATCTACGTTCCAATGGACATTCCCTTGGGCGAAACGGCCTCGACCGAAGTGTTGGTCAATGTCTTTTCTGGCACCGAGCGATCCAAAGTTGAAATGAAGCTCGGAGACAAAGGGGAATGGAATCCCCTATCACAGACTCGGGATATCGATCCCGAATGCCTCCGAATGCATGAACTCAGTCCGTATCTCGACCAGGAAGTTCTCGGGTCTCCTCTGGATGAAATCTTGGGCTGGAAAATGGATTACCCCAGCATGACCGGCCATATGTGGAAAGGAAAATTACCCACAAGCGCCTCTCCCGGGACCCACGTAGTTTACATCCGCCACACGGATTTCTTTGGCCAAATCTGGGAAGATCAAAGAATAATCCGCATTACTCCCTGAAACTGAGAACCCACGCATTCCCTTGAATTGTCTGAATCGCAGCCTTAGTCTTTTAATTTTCCGTGAAATCTGGTATTATTGATAAAGAGGATATTCGAGGCGAAACTATCTCATCGTGTCTACAATGGATTTACCTTTTCCTTCGCATTTCCTCGAGAAAAAAGCCTTCTCGTGGAGGCCATTAGTGCGTCCATTGCATCCGAACAACGCCATTCGGATCCTGCGGACCCCTGGGTTTCCTTCTAACACGGGGCAACCGTGAAATGGACTCACCAAATTTTTTCGTAATGGGTGAGGAACGAGGTATTGGATCGAACGAAAAAAAGTGGAGTTCGAAGTGGGAAACCTCATATTTGAACACGCCCAATTCAGTAGAGTGATCGGTACCGCATTGTTGTGGGCCGGTCTCATGTGTGGCCTTCCCTCTTGGGGTGAGGGAGAACTCATCTATTTGAAACTCAATGACGGTTCCGATGTGCAAATCCGCCATACTGAGACACGTGACCACGCGGTTTTCGGCAAGGTGGGAGCGATTCTCCTCCAGTTCGAACAGACCAAGATTGATACAGTTCGTATCCCTGCAGTTGAAAAAGCACAGGAACAAGCTAAGAAGCTCCTTGCTGACATGGAAAATGCCCCGCTCCACCAGTTGGAAGCATTTCGTGATCGCGCTTCTACTAATATCAAAACACTGAAAGATTATGAAACAAGGTTTAATTGGCTTGCCCCTGATGTGGGAAAACTTGTACCAGACCTCGATTATTCGAGGACGCGCATCGAAGAAGTCCTCAACGATTCTGCCCAGGCTGAAAAACAGGTTGCTCAGCTCAGTGACCTATCCGAATCGGCCAACTCCAGTGGTGAAATTTGGAATCAAACCCTCCACTCAACCCAGTTACTCATCGAACGCATACCCTTCCCGGAACGACAGGAAGATTTGAGGCGAAAGGTGGAATCCGCATCGGTCAAGCGAGGGCTCACACTCGCAAGAG
>JAJDBZ010000522.1 GCA_029261095.1 Candidatus Omnitrophota bacterium
TTCGATGTCTCGGGCAACATGAACATCAATTTCACCGGTGCGGAAAGCATCCAACACCTTCTGGAAGTCCTCGGTGTCGAAGAGGACTATGCTATGGCGCTTGGCGCCGCCATCGTCGATTACATCGACGAGGACGATCAACCCACGATCATCGATGAAAAAAACATCGATGGTTGGGAGTTCGGTGAACCCCTCAACGAAGATTATTACTACAACCCCTATCAGGATCCGAATGAAATCGATGCGTTTGGCCCTGAAATCATCATGAAAAACGCTCCGATGAACTCGGTTGAGGAACTCTTGCTCGTACCGGGCATGACCGAGATCATCTATAGAGGAGAAGACGCGGATTTCAACGGTGAATTAGATGAGAACGAGGATGATGGAGACGAAACGCCTCCCTTGGACAACGAGGATGGAGATCTCCAACTAGGGCTGAAGGATTTCGTGACTGTCTTTTCGGGCATCGCCGACGAGCGAATCGGCCGACCCAACATCAACACAGCTCCGGCGGAGGTCATCGAGGCATTGTTGTGGATCGAGGATGAACCTGGCGATGGGGCTGAAGGAGCGGCAGAGAAAATCATCGACTATCGCAATGGGAGCGATGGGTATCTGGGTAGTGATGACGACAAGAGATTCCGGACCATCGATCACACCGATGAAGGCACCGAGGGCATTGACAAAACCGGGATCGACCCCTCTTATGAATCGAAGATCGGGCAGTCGTTCGGGGTGGCTTCCGATTATTTCCGTATCGAATCCACTGGAATCGTGAACAAGGTGAAGAAGACACTCAAAGTAACCGTATTGCGCACCTTTACAGAAGAAGTCGAGTTGGGCGGTAGCGACCGTTTTCAATTCCAATCCGATGAGGAACCGGAAGAACAGGTCGAAATGTTGATCATCGATTTTGAGGAGGTAGGATAAACTTTCCATGGTGAAACAAACTGGAAAGAAAAAAGCGGGTGCTGTCACAGGCATCGAATATGGAAGAAGCATGGTTCGTGTGGCCACAATCACTCTCGGAAGGGGCGGACGTGTGCAAATCAGGGCGCTTTCCGCCGCCCCGGTGAAACCCGCTCGACCTGGTGTGACCGAAGACCTCCGTGAGGCACGGACGCAGGCGCTGAAGGAGGCACTGTCGAAACACCATGCGCGAGACCTAGGCACCGTGATCGTCGGCGCGGCTCGCGATGAGGTCATTTCACGTTTTGTCAGCCTTCCCTCCGCCGAGGTATCCGAGATCAAAGAGATGCTCTTCTTCGATGTCGAAAGACATCTCCCGTTCGCCGCGGATGACGCGGAAATCTCCTATCGAATCGCCGAACAAGTGGGGGCCAATGAATCCCGAGTTCTAATGGTGGCCTCCAAACGTTCCGATCTGTACGAACTTCTGGATGATCTCGATTCGATCGGTGTCCAACCCGACCGTATCGATGTCGATGTCCATGGTTGCGGCTATTCATTCGCACGAAACGGTGTTGGAGAAGGCGAACCCTTCGCGGTCCTCGACCTGGATTTGAAATCATCCCTCATGTCATTAGTGGTGGAGAACGGTCTCCGATTTTCCCGTTCCATCAATGTGGGCGTGGGATCTCTCAAAGAGGGAGATGGTCCTCTACCGACCCTTCAAACCGATTCAGCCGATTGGTCCGAGGAACTTCACGGATGGTGGAAAGGACTCGTTCGAAACATCGTCCGATCCTTGGCGGGGTTCGCTCACGAAGAACATGGAAGCCCTCCGAAGAAGCTCATTCTCACGGGTGTCGGTTCCCGGGTTGAGGGCATCGCCGAGGCCCTTGAAAAAGAAATCGAGATTCCCGTCATCGTTCTCGATCCGCTCGAAGCCGGAAAGAACACCGAGAGCACAACACCTTACTCCTGTGCCATCGGCTTGGCCCTGGAAGAACTCGAAAAAGACCATCACATCAATCTCATTCCGGAAGAGATTTACGAAAGATATGCCGCGGCGCACCGTAAGCGTTTTGTGTTTAATACCCTGTTTCTCCTTCTCATCAATTTTCTTCTCATCGGGGGTTGGGTTGGACACTCCTTTTGGCATAAACAACAGACGATTCAGATCTATCGAAACAAGATTGAACTGATCCAACCAAAGATTTCGGATATTGAGGAGATCCAGGCGAAGCAAGAAGTCATCGCCGCGAACATGGATCTCGATCATAGCGCATTCCAGGTGATTTCAGACGTTTTCGTTCGGACAAGAGATCGAATCCGGATTCGACAGATGACCTTCAAAAAATCGGAGTCGGTCGATATGGATATCGAGATCTTCGATCCGCAAGACCGGGTCGATTACGTCCTCGATCTCAGCGAATCACCACACTTTTGCGGAAGCATCGAGACCGGCCGTATGACCGTTCATCGTTGGTCAAAGAACTATGGAGAAAACCTCGTGACTCAGGATGTAACTGGTTTCACCGCCCCGATTTGTACGGATGAGGAGGACTAAGCGTATGGCCTTCCTGCAATCGAAACGAGAAAGAACATTATTGAGTTTGACCGCGGTCGCGATTGTGTTCGGGGGCGGTTACTTGTTTGTCGGTAAACCTCTTTATTCCACCTACCTCGATTTCGATACCGATATCGCATCGGAGATGAAGGAGTGGAATAAGAAAAAGGATAGCTTTATTAACTCCGAAAAACTTCGCGCCAGGTTCGAAAAGAGCCGTGAGGCTTTGGTGATCGAGGGGAGCGAGGCCGAGAAACGTCAAAAAATCCTGCAAGATCTGACGACTCTCCTCGAAGAATCCGAGATTGTCCCTCAATCCAGCCAAATGAATACAGTCGACCGCGTTCATGATGACTTCGTGATCTATTCGTTCAGTTGCAAATCGATTCAGACCGACTGGCCCACGCTGGCACGCCTACTCTACAAGATCGAAAACTCCGATGCGGTCCTTGAAGTCAGTCGCATGACGGTCAAACGAAACAACCGCCGCTCTTTCGGAAATCAGGAGAAAGCCGATCTTAATGTGGACATCGATATTTCCAGGCTCGTCGAAGACAAGGTGAAAAAAAGGAACACCAGAAAGAGACGATCATCATGAAGTCTTACTTGTCTTGTGCGACTTGTGAGCCGAAGGGAGCAAAACCATGAACACTCGTGTGGAGTTGTTGGTCTATACCGTTTTGATCGTATTGGCGGCGGCGGCGAGTTATTTTTTGGTCACCGATGTATTAGCCGCGCGAGTCGACCGCTCTGAGGATCGGGCGAGAGATGTCACTATTCTTGCGGAGGCAACTCCTCCCAGTTATGAGCCCACTGCCTTGAGTGATGCGATTGCCGTCTTTAACGAAAGGGACCTGTTCGCGGAACTGGTGACCCCTCTCCCGACTCCGACGAAGGAGATCCTACCCACACCCACACCCACCATCGAACCGATGCCCGCCAACTGGACTGTGGCGAATATCATGGGGAGTGAGGGGAAACGCATTGCACAGATTGTGACCGGTGATGGGAAGAAGCGTGTCTATAAGGAAGGTCAATTCATTCCTTACGGCGCCAAAACCTGGTCGGATGCCGCAGTCAGTTTTGGTGTCCTCCGAATTGAAGCCGATCGGGTCCTGTTGATCAGGAAAACCGATTTACAGATTGGATGGCTCTTTAAGGGGGGCGGAGCCCAGCTTGAAACTCAACTCCCTGAGGGGGTGGAGCTTCCCCCCGGAGTCAGATTACCCTAGAAATACCCCATACTACATTCTTTCGGAGGCGTTGTTGTGAAAACCAAAGCGTGCTGTCTCGCAATTCTGATCCTGTTCCTGACCGTTGAAGTTTCCGCCAAACCTGTTAAGGAAACCGTTCATCTAGTGAATGGGGTCAATCTTTCGCCCTTCTATGTTTGGTTGAAGGACATTGGCCGTGACATGAACAAGGATATGGTGTTTTCGATCCAGAACGGAATGCTTCACATCACCGGCGAACATTGGGGTTGCGTGACAACGAAAGAGGAATACGAGGATTATCGACTGGTCGCTGAGTTCAAGTGGGGGCCGCAAACCTGGGGGAACCGTGAGAAAGCGACACGCGATTCCGGAATCCTCGTCCATTCGGTTGGCGAGGATGGCGGTTACAGCGGGACTTGGATGCATTCAATCGAGATTCAGATTATCGAGGGCGGGACCGGCGATTTCATTGTCGTGGGTGACAAGTCCGATAAATTCTCCATTACAGCCGAAGTCGCACCCGAGAAGCAAGGCAGTTCCCATGTTTTCCACGAGGGGGGTGAGGAAGCCACTATCACCTCTGGTAGAATTAACTGGTGGGGCAGGGACCCAGGATGGGAAGATGTGATTGACTTTCGGGGTGCGCAAGATGTCGAAAACCCCGTTGGAGAATGGAATACTTTGGAGGCCATCGTGGATGGGGACACCATCGAAGTCCATCTGAATGGCGTCCTGGTCAATCGTGCCACCCAAGTTCGACCCAACAAAGGCAGGATTCAAATCCAGTCCGAGGGTGCGGAAATTTGGTTTCGGAAGTTTGACTTGCACCCGCTGGAAGAATCGAAGTAGAGGCTCAATCCGAATCGCACTTGACCTTTATCCAAGGAAAGAGAGAATCTCAAGGACCGCACTGCTGATGAGCCCGAAACAAAAGGAACCCTCTTTTGAAGAAGCTTTCAAACGACTCTCCGAGATCGTGGACAACCTTGAATCTGGAGAAGGGACCTTGACGGAGATGACTCAGAGTTTCGAAGAAGGCGTCAAACTCTCGAAAATATGTGCGGGTCACCTCGACTCCATCGAACAAAAAGTCCAGATGTTGTTGGGCGATGGTGGTGCGGAACAAGCGGTTGCATTCGATGAGGAATAGCAACCCCTCAATTGGAGGCCTATTTCAATGAACTTTATCAAGATGACCCTCGCTGCCATTCTGATGACCCTTTCAGTCTTTACCGGTCCCGCTTTCTCCACCGAGACTGACAGTCCAAAGAAGATACTAGTCCTCACCTTCAGCAGTGGGTTCAAACATAGCAGTCTGGCGCTGTCCGAGGAAATCGTCGCACATATCGGGAAAGAGTCGGGAGTTTATGAAGCGGATTGTCTGGGACTCTATAAGAAAGAGGCCAAGGACATCGACCTCTCTTTCCTGACCGCCGATTACCTCGCGAAATACGATGCAGTCCTCTTTTACACGACCAGCGGCTCGCGCGAGCGCGATCTTCTGACACCGGAACAGAAGGAAGCCTTCGCTGAGTATATCCGCTCCGGCAAGGGGGCCTACATCGGTTCACACAGCGCTTCGGATACTTTCTATGAATGGCAGGATTACAACGACGTCGTCGGGGGGTATTTCGATGGCCATCCCTGGGGTTCCAACTCCGATCCGGTCACCATTAAAGTGGAAGATCAGGACCATCCCGCGACACGGATGCTTGAAGAAGAATGGGTCATTCAAGACGAGATCTATCAATTCAAGCCGGAGTCTTTTTCAAGGGACCGGTCCCATGTCCTCCTCTCCCTCGATACCTCCAAAACCGATATGGGTAAGAAGGGCCTCAATGATGGGAAAGATGGCGACTACCCAGTAGCATGGTGTCACTACTTCGGAGAGGGTCGTTGCTTTTACACATCGCTCGGCCACCGTGAAGATGTTTGGGCCAATAAAACTTTCCAGGAACACCTCCTCGGCGGCATCAAATGGGCGCTTGGTTTAGCCGAAGGGGCTCCCGAACAAGACTGATCGTACATTCCTGATTTCTCTTGTCAGGATTCCGTAGGCCGGGTCCCCTTTCCCGGGGTTTCGCATGAACCCTCCGCGTCGTGTATTGAGGTGATCCGCCGACGGTTCCCCTTCTCCGCGCAAAACGTTAGTTTTCCCGCTTTACTCTGGAAAGGATCATCACCCATGCCGAAAACCCCAATCGAAGTCATTACCGGTGAAGGAGTCCCTGCAAGCAATCTCCCGTTTTCTCCCGCTCTAAGAGTCGGAGATTTTGTTTTCGTATCGGGACAAGCTTCTGTCGATGACGCTGGCAAGATTGTCAATGACACTTTCGAGGGTGAAATGCGACGTTCCATCGAGAATGTGGGGAAAGTACTAGCCGGCGCGGGACTCACACTTCGGGATGTGGTCCAGACACGAAATTATGTGGGGAGCCAATCCGACCTCGGCCAGTTCAATGAGATCTACCGGGAGTATTTCGAGGCTCCCTTTCCGGCTCGGACCACTATCATGGGATGTCTGGGGGATTTGCTGAAGTATGAGATCGAAGTCATCGCGGTCGCTCGGAAGGATTGAAATCGGGAGTCAACCTATTCAGGGTGGGGACCGAAACTTATAGTATCGGAAACATGGAATCGCACGGAGTCCCGTAGGGCGGATTAGCGGATGCGTAATCCGCCAAGTCGCGTTCGCGATCTCCAAATGAACCCCGTTGGTCGGGCGTGGCGGATTACGGCTCCGCCTAATCCGCCCTACAATCAGACTTAGGAAAGAATGAGATGTCACCCAAGAAAAAAACAGTTGAAATCATGGACACCACTCTCCGCGATGGAGAACAGACGAGCGGAGTTTCGCTCACAGGCGACGAGAAACTGACCATCGCCCAACTTCTGATCGATGGCGTGAAGGCCGACCGGATTGAGGTCGCCAGCGCGCGTGTTTCCGAGGGGGAACGTCAGTCGGTGACCAAGATCATGGGATGGGCCGACTCCCAAGGCGAGGGTCATCGTGTGGAGTGCCTCGGTTTTACCGATCACAAAGCCTCCGCCGATTGGATGCTCTCCGCCGGATGCAAGGTGATGAACCTGCTGACCAAGGGATCCCTGCACCACCTGGAGGGCCAACTCCGAAAAACTCCGAAGCAACATGTCGGGGATATCAGCAAGACAGTGGCCTATTGTGTCGATAATGGCATTGTCGCCAATGTCTATTTTGAGGATTGGTCCAATGGCTGCCTCACCTCGCCCGACTATGTCCAATATCTTTATGATGCCTGTTCGGAAATACCTTTCACTAGAATCATGCTTCCGGATACACTGGGTGTGCTCAACCCGAATCAGGTCACCGAGTTTGTCTCCGACGCGATTGAACAGATGCCGAAACTACGGATCGACTTCCATGGTCACAACGATTATGGATTCGCGACCGCCAATTCATTGGCTGCGGTGATCGCCGGAGCCGATGGGATTCACTGTACTTTGAACGGTCTTGGTGAACGGGCGGGGAACACCTGCCTCGACGAGGTCGCGGTCGCCATCGAAGACCACTCTCCCCGGAAGACACGCATCAATCTCAAACGCCTCAAAGAAGTCAGCAAACTGATCGAGGCGCTTACCGGCCTGCGGATCTCCGACAACAAACCGATCACCGGCGACAACGTTTTTACTCAGACCGCCGGCATCCACGCCGATGGCGACAAGAAGGGGAATTTGTACGAGAGCCGTCTGAACCCCAAACGGTTCGGACGTGACCGCGAGTATGCCCTGGGCAAACTTTCCGGGAAGGCCAACATTGACCTCAACCTGCGCAAGATGGGGATCGAACTGACCGACGACCAGAAAAAGAAACTGCTTGCGAAAGTGATCGAGCTTGGGGACAACAAGAAGGTGGTGACAAAGGACGATCTTCCCTTCCTCCTAACCGAACTACTCGAAACTCCCGAGGATCGGTCCTTCGAAATCTTGAACAGCGTCCTCCTCTCCAGCCAGGATCTCTCAGCCACCGCCGCGGTCAAGGTTCGCTATCGGGACAAAGTTTACGAAGCCAACGCTCTCGGGAATGGTGGGTATGATGCCTTTATGACCGCTCTTCGCAGCATCGCAAAAGTTTTCGATTTCAAGATCCCTGCGGTTGCCGATTATGAAGTCCACATTCCACCGGGCGGGAAGTCCGACGCCTTAGTCGAAACCACCATCACCTGGGAGAACGGTCTCCGCACACGAGGAGTCGACTCCGACCAAGTCATGGCCGCCATCGAAGCCACCTCCCGCATGATGAACCTGGTGGACCACCAGAAGGGGAAGGTGAAGAAGAGGGATAAGAGCAAGACGCGGGTTTGATTTGTTGAGGTTCAGCGGGGCCCGTAGATTCTTGGAAATAACATTCCGGTGGATTCTTTGTACCCCCGGTAATCCTCGCCGAACCGCGCGACAAGATTCTCCTCTTCCTTTTTAGTCCGGATGAGAATCAAGATGAATGCCAGACCGCCGGAAAGCGCGATATACCAGTTTGCGGTTAACAAGGAGTCGGCGACCATCGCCATACCGAACGCCAAGTAAAAAGGATGCCGAACGTATCCGTAGGGCCCGGATGTAACGAGGGTGTGCTCCTTTCTTGTCACAACCGTGTCGGTGATATTATTCCCGATTGTTCGGAACACCCAAATGATCAGGGCAACTGCAAGAGCGCCGATGCTCACTCCAATCCACCTCAACCAATCGGGAATACCAACCGAGGACCAAGCCATCATTTCTGGATTGATCACCCAGGCGATGATGCCCAGCATCTTCAACAAAGCGATAGGGCGCAAAGTTGCAAGTAAAAAAAAACCCTCTTGTCGACGGTCCAGTTTCTCGCCAGATGCTTGCGACTTGATTCGATGGTAAAGGCCAATCGGAAGGACTATGGCAATCCCAACCACTAGAATCCAACGAAATAACAGGTCTTCGTTCATAACAGGAACCCTCGCCATTCATCAAAATTGTGCCGCTGCAAATATGAGATTCCATTCGTACCTTCTGCCATTTTCTCTATTTCGACTCTTCGTAGTTTTTGGTTACTCAATCTTTGAAACTACTTCCGACGGAATCTCCAACTCTGGCCGATAATGAATCCCCTTTTCTCTCGGCTGTCCGTAGATTTCGGGGGACAGATACTTTCCGCGTTCTTTATCCGATTTCGTTTTCTCGACTTCGATGGGGTGCGTTTTTGCCCAAGGGTCTTGGCGAACTCCTGTTACAAGCCACGATACTTCCACGTCGGGGCGGCTCGTGCGGATTGTGAAATGATTGTCTTTGATTGTTTTTACAATTTTTGCCTGTACGAATTCGTTGCTATTTTCCTCGTCTATCACAGTTAGTTGATAACGGAAATCACTGTTGAGCGCCTCGAACCAATCGGGTAAAGCAACTTCCGCATAACCTATGGCATCCGTTACCGCGACGCCGTCATAGACATTCTTCATCTCGGAGGACTCGACCGAGGAGTGGAACAAGAACTTATTTTCTGGGTCGAGAGGATGATCGATCTGGACCGAGTCAGTCGACTTTATCTCAGAAATATTCCCACGTACTTGCAAATTTCCCCTGATTTCCACACTACCCTCGAATTCAGCGGCCCAAAAACCACCCTTGGCATACAAGCCTGTTCCATTCGAATGATTTGAAATCGCCTCCACGCCGTTATAGCCCACTCCCCTTACGCCACCTCCCGTGAAGATTCCGCCTCCACTTTCACCAACAACACCAAAGTCGTTGCCGCTGTATCCTCGCACCCCACTCGAACTGTCGCTGTATCCGTAGACCCCCTCGCTGGAGTCGCTCCTGCCCTCCACGCCTGATGAACTTGTGCTGACCCCTTGGACGCCAATGTTCGAATTACTGGTGCCCTTCACGCCAACGTTGATGGTGCTGACGCCAAGCGTGCCTATTCCGCTTGCGCTCGACCCGTATACGCCAATCGCCGACGATCCCAATTCGGCCTGACCAAAGATGCCCACACCGTCCTGGGCGGAATTGATACCGGCTGTCGCGGCGTTACCGGACAATGCATTGCATCCCACCACCCCGTTCCCGTTCGGTGCGTTGCCGAGGATGGCATCGCCGGCCGAGTTAACGACGTGCAGTTTAGCAGCCGGCGAATCGATTCCGACGCCGACGCGAGGATTCGGCCCCTTTGTAAACACCAGATGATTGAATGCGGCGTTCTCTTGCAGATAGAACTTCTCGCTGGGCGGATCGTAGAAAAGATCCCACCGTTCCAGGGTCGCAGACTCCCTGAGACGAAATCGTCCATCGTTGACCTGGAATTTCGTGTCGGGCGCGGTCGTCCCAATGCCAACGCTCCCGGCATCGGTGATAGTCATGGCGTATTTGGCCTCGCTGGAAGCCGAGCCGGGGTCGCTGTCCGTGCGGAAGAAATAGAGTCCGCCACCAGACTGGCCGATGCCGAACCGTTGTCCCGCGGCGTTGGCGCGCCACCCGATCGCGGTGGCATTGTCCAGTTCCAGCGACCCCATCCACCCGTTGGAAGTCCAGGCGGGCCCTCCGGAGATTCTCAATTGGTGATGAGGGGTGGCCGATCCGATGCCGACTTTCCCGGTATTGTAGAAGATGGTCGCCCCATCGATCTGCCAGGGCTGCACCCCACCGAGCGGAGCTGCAGGGCCTTTCCAGTGCGCGGAGAGGTCGATGGCTTCATGAGGCCCTACTTTTCCATCGCCATTCACGTCCACCGGAGCGGCTCGCGTCATGAGTGGTTGAACTGTAAAAAGCGCTGTGAAGATCATTATCCGAATGCGATTCGACATCTTGTTTCTCTCCTTCTTTCCATCTTCGATTTTCATTGGCTTACTCACTCTTCGAAACCTTTACCGACGACAGGTCAGTCTCAGGTCGTAAATAGATCCCGTTCTCCTTCGGTTGGCCGAAGACTTCAGGCGACAAGTGTTTCCCTGGTTCTTTGTCAGATCTGACTCCTTCAACTTCCACAGGATTCCCTTTTGCGTTGGCGCCGTCGCGGACGCCGGTCGCTTGCGAGGAGATTTTGAAGTTGGGCTACTGAATCACCCAAGTGGTAAAACTGTGCCACATCGAACTCGGAACAACCGCGACGTTGAATACAGCGTTCGACACAAACACCAGAAGGCCAACCCACAGCGATACGAAGTGAATGCGACCTTCTGAGAGGCGGTCGTAGATTGCGCTCATCGATAGAAAGAGGAGGAGGCTGAGGGGGAAGATCATCGCCGTCCACGGGTGGAGGACTGGCCAGTGGCCGATCACGTGGGCGACTGGCGTTGGGGTCAATGCGCCCAGCATCGCGAGCAACATCAGACGTTTATGCACGCTGGGGCGATGTCGAAACCACAACGCCGCGCCGACCAGTATTGCGAAGGTCAAGAAGAAAAAGAGTAGAGCCACCGCCGCTGCCGCCGTATCAGCCCCCGGTTGGAGGGGCAGGCGACCAATGTCCCCACTCAAGTCGAAGCCTCGCCGAGCCTCCGCGATGACGGTGAAGGAGCCAGTCACGACGAAAACGACAGCGAGTACGGCGCCAAAGATCCCCACGCGACGATGGATCTCTATGCGTGAGGTTGCGGCAAGCACGGTCTGCGAAAGAAACAGGAGGAGCCATGCGATGGACACGATAACGTGCACAGTCACCAGTGGCGTTAGTGGAAGTGGCACGTTCCGACCGGAATGGTCGATGATCGACGGTCCAAACGCGACGACGTTGAAGAGAATCATGAACAACGCCACGCTAATATAGAACCAGCGGCTGACTCGGTGAGTAATCACATTTGGATCGTCCAATTCATTCTCCTGTTCTTATTCTCATTAGAGTTTGCTCATTCATTTGTTGAAACTGTTTCCGACGGATGCTCCAACTCAGACCGATAATGAATCCCCTTCTCCCTCGGTTGTGCCATGACCCTGAGTGTATCCGTCGATAATCACCGGTTCAGTAACTACAGGCAGGAAAGAAAGCGGGGTGCTCGTATGGACGCCAGCACCGGGGATGTCGAACTCGATCCGATCAGGGAAAGGCCCCAAGTTAGCGGTCGAGTTGGCCATTTCGATCGCCTCGTGCCGCGAACCGGTGCCGGAATCCACCGAGTTGGTGACGGTAAAGTTGGCCGCAAGCGAATCGCATGGAATTAAAACGTAGACAGGGAATATGAAGCAAATCCGGATAGGTATTACGGGCAGCAAAGAATAGAACATCGGACAGGCCCCCCTATAAACGGAAACCTTCGAGGAGGGTGGCCTCGCGATCAAGCAATATGAGGTTTATTAGAGGGGCGGATAGGTTGAGGTGGGAGACTACCCTACGGTGCCTCACGGACCCTTCAAACCAGAACCGGCAGACCAAGCAACCCCACACTATGCGCGGAGCACACTCTTTCTACCACATCTCGATCGGACTGGTCTGAACTCGGACACTGTACGATTCGTTGGGCTTCACTGGATCGACGCCCGAATGTGTTTTGCAATTCTGATGCTCGCCCACAATTAAGTCAATTAAAAAGGTGCGAATCTTTTTTTGTGGATAGTCTAATCTGGTGCGAGATTGTGTTATTGGGTTGGTCCGATTTTTCCAATGGGTCAGACACCCTTGGGAAGAGGGCCGGGATAAGCCCCTTCCGAGAACTTGCCAAACACGGTCCGATGCCTTTGGGCACAGCCGTTCTCACTTCCGCCGGACGGTTGCCCTACAAGGGAATCATCCATGTCACGGGGATCAATCTCCTCTGGCGATCCTCCAAACGGTCCATCCAAGAATCGGTCCGCAACGCCCTCTCCCTGGCCAAATCGAACGAGTTTCAATCGATCGCCCTACCCATCATCGGAGCGGGGAGCGGGGGCTTCAACGAGGAGAAGGCGCTTCGGGTCATCCTCGAAACGCTCGAGGAGGTAGAGTTTCCCGGGGTGGTTCGGGTGGTGAGATTTGGAGGGAAGAATTAGATGACCTACCGGCTTACTCCGCACTGCCTGTCAATCGATCCCGCACCCAGGCGTTGAGGCTCTTACCGGATGTTTTCGCGGCGAGGTGAATCCTTTGGTGAAGGTCTGGCGAGACCCGCACGGTAAACGTTCCAGAAAAGGGCTTTTGAGGTTCCACGCCAATCTCCACACAATAATCCAAATAATCCTCAATAGATTCCTTCATCGCCTTTTCGAGTTCGCGGACGCTCTTCCCCTGAAACGTTACCACATCGCGAATATTGATCACTTCGCCATGGAAGATTCCTATTTCATCGTCATAGGTCACCGCCGCTTGATATCCCTTGTATTTCATTTCGGTTTCACTCCCGCTTCTGTCAGAAATCGGCGCATCGATTTTAGCGCCCCCTTGTCCGTTTCTCTCCTGGGGTGAGGACGATGAAAGACCGCGTGGACTCCACGGAGGCTCATTCGTATCCTCGAACCTTTCCCTTCTGACAGGTCTCCTCCCAGGGATTTGACTAGGCTCTCAACCTCTTTCCAGGGAACATCAGACCTGACTGGAGTATCGAAGATTCTCCCTAAAGTTGCCCGATGTTTCTTGTTCATCCCTAATGGTATCACTTTATGACACTGTTTTGGAGGGATTGAACATCCCCATTCGTGGCCTTCCGCGTCAAGGGGAGGTAAGGACAAGAAATCAGTGACCCGCCAGCAGCATACTGAACATGCGCTCAGCGCAACTCTCTAGTTTCTATCCACCCAAACCGAAATATCCCCCACACTCTCAGTCCCGTTAGTCGGATTGTATCGAATCAGATTCCGGTCATCGCTCTCATCCGGACCGATACTGTAAAAGACTTCCCTCGTCGAATCCCAAACAAAGGGCTTATCTACAAAAGGATCGGTTGGAACCGATGAAAAGAACTCAGGGACAAAGCCTGATGGATCCTCCGTTTTCTTTCCCGTTTCCAGTTCGCGAATACGGTTCGCGACTTGGAGGCGGGTGAGGTTGAGGGTCACGCCGCAATAATTGGAACGGATCGGGAGATTGAACCACGAATTTGTAAATTGACCGACCACGAGTCCCTCCTCCAATCCCAGGATAGAAGATAGAAAGGGTTTCTTGACGATCCACCTGAAATCAATCTCAACGGGGATATCGATGAAGGGAGCATAGGAAAAGCGATCGCTTTGATCGTCTATCAGCTCAAAGATAGGGGCTCCAGGTTGAAGTAATTGATGGAAGTAATCTACCAACGGTTTTCCTGGAGTGAAATCAAAATCGAAATCACCTTGTCTCTCAGCGAATCTCATCGATCCCAGAAAGTCCACTGTCGTCTGATCTAGCAAGGAGGTGATCAAGGCCGACACCTCGTTCTTTTCAAGTGCGGAATAAATCTCTTTCAAGAGGGCGGGATCTTCAATACTCGGGATTTCTGATTGAATCGAGTTGAGGCCAATAAACTTGATGGCGATTTCAATCAGATATCCGATGACGATGGGAACCGGACGGTTTTTCCCGATCCGAATCATATGGAGGCAAAGGGCGATCCTTTCCGATTCATCTAATTCCGCTCGATTGATTTCCAGACCTAATCCTATTCCCCTGACGGCGCATTGTGGGAATAGAAAATTGGGAATGGTATACCCCGGTTTTACGTCTTCCTCCAAAATCGGAGTCGCCATCAACTCGTACTCCGGATGATTGACGAACCGCCGCCACGCCCGGACATATTCCGATGTCGATTTCAGATAATCTTGAGCGATCTCCAATTCTTCATCAGTCAATGTCTCTCCGCTCTGAAGGAGTCCAAGGTAATCCCTCGAGATAGGGTAAGGGTCGGGGGAACTATCGGTGGGAACTGGTTTCCACTCTCGCATTGGAGTCATCAACTCCTTCTCACGCCCCTCCCACTTCAGCAGCTCCGCCTTCATCCGCTCTCGTTCGTTCTCGAAACCCTCGGAGTAGGGGACGATTACTCCCCACTCCTCCGGGAAATCGATCGGCTCCTGGAAGAACTGGGTCAAAAACTGATCCTCTTCGGCTGAAAGATTCTCGACAATCCTCTGATGGATGTAGGCGGAAAAAATGAAGATCCCGCCGATCGGGAGGATGAACAGAAGACCGAAGGCGATGAAACAGCCGATCCGACTGGAGGAATTTTTCTTTGCGTTCACTTCATTGCCCCGCTGGTGGTCATCGGTCTTTCCCCGTTTCAAGAATATCAGCGACTGAAACCATTCTGGAGAGGATGATGTGTGTTATTTTTTTTCGGCGGAAGCGAAAAGTTGAATCGTTCTCATCCTATCTCCTTCGGTCGGAGTCTGTTGAAACCGACTCCCTCACCCAGCGCACCCCAAACAGGTCTCCGTCTCCGGCATCGCCAACATTCGTTGGATCGGGATCGGTTTCTTGCAGTAGGAACAGAAGCCGTAATCTTTGCGGTCGACTCGGTCGAGGGCGCGTTCGAGTTGGGTCAGGTTCTGTCGCGCCGAAGCGAGGCCCGCTTCGTAAATGCTCTTCGAACCGATCGCGTCCATACGGGTCAACCGCCCGATCGCCACATCCGGCTCGACCGGTTTGACACGGTCCGCCAGATCGGAGATCTCCTTCCGAGTCTCCTCGATCTTCTCATTGATGATCGTCTTGAAATCTTCCCGTTCGTTCTCGCTATAGAGCATTCGCTTCTCCTTGGTTTAACCTCTCCCGCGCCACCGCCACTGCCTCCGCCGACACATCGCAACCCAACCACTTCCGCCCCAACCCCTGCGCCGCGACCAGCGTGGTCCCCGATCCGCAAAAGAAATCGGCCACCGTGTCTCCCTCGTTGGTCAGCGCCAACACAAAATGTTCCATCAACTCGACCGGCTTCTGAGTCGGATACCCGGTTCGCTCGTTCGACATGGGATTGAGCGCGGGGATATGGAGGACATCGTCGGGATTCTTATGATTGTCCTCAATCGAGATCCGTGCCCCTCTCGGGTTGCGTGCACGGTGCATGGCTTTTTCAGTTCGCGGGATTTGGATTCGCTCGGGATGAAAGACATATTGGTCGCTCTTGGTATACCAGAGGAGCGTATCGTGTTTACGACTGAACCTTTTCTTGCTGGCCCCGCCGGTCTGGTAATACCAGATGATTTCGTTCTGAAATCTGTCTTCGCCGACGAATTCGTCGAGAGCCACCTTCACCGCATGAACCGCGTGCCAATCGAGATGCACCACCAGCGACCCTGTTGGCGCGATCAAATCCCACATCCCTCCGATCCGATCGATCAACCAGGAAACATAGGCCCCTTTTCCACCCGCCCAGCTGTCCCTGTATTTCGGAGCATCCGGTCCGGATCCCGTTTGGATACGACCGGTGAAAAAGGGAGGATCGATGGCGACCAGTTGAATGCATTCATCGGGGAGACTGGGAACCCAATCGACGCAGTCGGTAAGTGCTAGAGTTCCCCCGGGAAGATTCAAACTCTTGAAACGGTCGTTCATTCTTCGCCCCTAAGGAACCAATGGCGGAACATCCATTGTGGAGGGCCAGTAATAGATTCCGACCAGGACCACCACGATCCAACTAATGATGTTCATGATGGTCCCCGAAAAAAGAGAATCTCGAATGCGAAAGTATTCGGACTCGTAACAAATCGCCATCGGCGGAGTTCCGATTGGGAGACAGAAAACCAATCCGCACGGTATCGCAACCGCGTACACAATGGTCGCCAATGGTATCCCCGCTTCAAGTCCAATTTCCAATGCGAGCGGCAGTATGATCGTCACCGCCGCCGCGTTGCTGATTCCTTCTGTCAGGATCTTCGAGAAACCCATCAGTCCCGCGAGGAGGAGGACCGGTCCAAACTCGTGTCCGGTCAGGAAAGAACGGACCATCCACAATCCCCCATCGGTGCCATCGAGTGTTTTTCCCAACGCGATGGCTCCCGCATACATCAGGATGACTCCCCAATTCACGTGACGTTGGCAATCCTTCCAGGTTAACGTTCCTAACAGAAACAGTCCGCCCGCGCCAAGAATCGCGATCACTGCGAGGTTTCCCGCGAGGTCTCCTTGGAACCCAGAAACAATCCACCCGATGACAGTCAGCACATAGACGATTCCCACTTTGATTTCATCGACACTGATCGGTCCCATCGAGCGAATGTCTTCCTCAAGGATCGCATGTGCGGCATGAACATCTGTAATCTCAGGAGGATACAAGATCCGAAGCACGAAATAGGCGAAAAACAACATGATTATGGTGACAGGGATCGCGGCGATCACCCAGTCGGTAAAGGATATCATCGTACCTGGGGCCAAATCGTGGCGCTCCATGAACTGCTGGTACAATTCAAGAGCGAGAGGATTGCGCGCTCCTCCCAGGAATGTGGTGATTCCACCGATGATCGACCCCCAGGCGAGGGCGAAGAAGAGCGCTTTCCCGTAGTTGGATGACTGCTTCTTCAAGTTGAGGGAATCCGCGATCTGAATCGCGACGGGATAAAGGAGGGCCGCGACTCCATGTTCCGGCATCAGAAATGCCAGGAAGGCCGAAGAGAGAAGTACACCCAAAAGCAGCAGGTTCGGCGTTCTTCCGAAATAAGCGAGGAAGAGAACCGCCATTCTCCTCGAGAGTCCCGATTTTACAAATCCTCCGGCCAGAATCAAAGCACCCAATATGAAGAAGACTGTGTTGCTCCCGAATAGCGAGAAAACCTCCCTCGGCTCGCTGATCCCCAAGAGAGGGACCAATGCAAAGATCATGAGGCTGGTCATTGCCAGAGGTATGGGTTGGGTCATCCAAAATATGAGGCAGAACATGAAGACCCCGATGGCACGCTGACCCTCTGTGGACAGGTGTTCAGGGTCCCATGCGGGTCCATAGCAGACTCCCAGCAAAACGCAGATTCCCAAAAGGATAACGAAGGGTCGGATCCGATTCATTCAAGTGCACTCTGTCCGACCCTCAAGTCGGTTTCTAGATCCTTTCATTTTAGGGTCGGTTCTTAGTAGGGCGAAGATCCGGGAACCTAGGAATTGTCTCTTCCGAGAATGGTCTTATTCCTCTCATGAAATGCCATTATCGGCACGGTCGGGAAGTCTATGACTGCGCAAACCCGTGTCAACAGTCAGATAATTCTCTTCAGTCGGCGAATCTTCAAAAAAAAATCCTCGTTCTGCCGCTCGACAGGGGGAAATCCTTTGCTAAAATGGAGATAATGAAAGAAATCTGTCTGTGGAGCATTGGAATTCTCTAAGGAAATCTTATGAAAATGAAAAAACTGATCTCACTCATGACTTTGGCTGTATTCGCCGGGATGGTGTTCTCCCAGATCGCGCCTCTTCTTTCCGCCTCGGCGGAGAGTTTGACCGCCGATCAAGAGACCGCCCTCAAATCTCTAGTCGAGGATCTTGAAAACCTGAAAGCCGATCCCAATGAACTCGACACCGTTCAGAAACAGATCGCCGAAGAACAGGAGAAAGCCCAGTCTCAACTCGATGAAATTGACCGGAAGATTGATGCACTCCAGAAGGCGATCGCAGATTCCGAAGAGACTCAACAAGAATTGGTAGACCGGCTGAAAGCTCTCCAGACCGGCAAATTTCTGCTCGGCGAATCCGCTCCCTCCAAGGGATTGACCGCATCTTCGAAGCTGACCACCGCGAAGGGTTCGATCGATTTCCGAAAACAAATTCGCCCCATTCTTTCCAACAAATGTTTCCTGTGCCATGGCCCCGATGAGAACAACCGTAAAGCGGGACTTCGACTCGACCTTAAAGAACAGGCATTCTCAGAACTCAAATCCGGGGGATTCGCCCTCGTCCCTGGTGACCTCGAGGATAGCCAAATCCATTACCGGATCACCACCTCGGACGAAGCCGATCGGATGCCTCCCTCCGATTTCGATAAACAACTCACCGAAGAAGAGATCTCATTGATCACCCAATGGATCGAGCAGGGAGCCCCTTGGGAACAACATTGGGCCTTTGTCACTCCAACCCGTCCCGAAATACCCGAAACCAGTCTTGAAGAATGGGCACAGAATCCGGTTGACCAATTCGTTTGGGCCAGACTCGAAGAGGCGGGTCTCAAACCGACGGAGGAAGCAGAAAAACATAGCCTGATCAGGCGTCTCTACCTTGACCTGACCGGGATTCCGCCGACACCCCAAGAGCTTGATCTCTTCCTGAACGATGAGAGCGAGGATGCCTATGAAAAGGCGGTGGACCGCCTCCTCTTATCGCCCCATTACGGCGAAGAGATGGCGCGACGTTGGCTGGATCTCGCACGTTACGCCGATACTCACGGATACCACATCGACAGCGAGCGTCACATGTGGCGTTGGCGGGAGTGGGTGATCGATGCCTTTAACAACAATAAGCCTTTCGATGAGTTTACTGTCGAACAACTCGCGGGAGACCTCTTCGAGAACCCCACACTCGATCAAAAAATTGCCACCGGGTTTAACCGCAATCACATGATCAACTACGAGGGCGGGGCCATTCCGGAAGAATATCGTGTTCAGTATGTGTTCGACCGCGTTCAGACCCTCGGCACCACATGGATGGGACTCTCACTCGAATGCGCCAAGTGCCACGATCACAAATATGATCCGATATCGCAGAAAGAGTTCTATCAGTTTTTTGCATTCTTCAATACCATCCCTGAAGAAGGCCTCGATGGACGGAGCGGGAACGCCGACCCCCAGATGAAAGCCCCGAAACCCGAGCAGTCCATACAGTTGGCCACCTACGATCAAAAGATAGTCGATCTGAAAGACAAACTCGACCGTCCCATTCCCGAACTGGATGAAGCCCAATCCAAATGGGAGGCTGAAGTCACTGAGAAACTGCAGGATCGCTGGACCGCGCTTGAACCCGAAAGTGCGACTTCGATCGAAGGAGCCACCGTCGATATCCTCGATGATCGTTCCATCCTCGTCGGCGGAACCAATCCGGCCAAAGATGTTTACGAAGTCTTCTTCCCAGAGACTCTTTCCAGCGTGAATGCCATTCGACTGGAGGCATTGACTCATGAGAGTTTCGATGGCGAAGGAACCGGGCGCTCCTCGAACGCAAACTTTGTCTTGTCCGAGTTCGAGATCGAATTGCATAATGAAGCGCACCCCGATCAGATCAACAAGATTTCTCTGGTGGAGGCCTATGCCGATTACTCCCAGAAAGATTTGGATATAGGGAATGCAATCGACGGGTCCCCCGAAACGGGGTGGGGTGTCGATGGGAACAGCCTGAAAGAAAACCGCTCTGCGATTTTTATTCCTGAGGCGCCGATCTCTACCGGCGAAGGTATCCAACTCAAAATCCGACTCAAGCACGAATCCAGTCATGAGGGACATAATATCGGTCGGTTCCGCGTTTCGGTGACCAACGACCCGACTATGTCCCCCTCCGCCATGGGAAGATGGTATTTGGCGGGTCCGTTCAAGGCCAAAGACGGGAATACCGCTTATGAAAAAGCCTTTGAACCTGAAGAAGCCATAGATCTTGATGCAACCTACGAAGACGGTCGCCAGAAGTGGATTCTACCGACACCCATGTTGGAGGATGGCCAGATCCATCAACTCAGTGGCAGTATCGCGGCGACTTATCTTCACAGGACTATCACCGCACCGAGCGAGCGGTCGATGACACTCTCGGTGGGGAGCAACGACGCGGTCAAGATATGGTTGAACGGTCGTGTCGTTCATGACAACAATGTTCAACGAGGTATCGACGATCAGCGCGACAACGTGGTGTTGAAACTCGACAAAGGTGAAAATCAGTTGCTCATGAAAGTGGTGAACTACGGCAACCAGTATGCTTTCTTTGTCGACAAGACCGATGAACAGGTTGGAGATTACCCCACGGAAATCGAAACGATCCTGACCCTCGCCGAAGGAGATCGTAGCAAAGCCCAGAGGAAGAAGATTCAGAATTTCTACCGGAAAACCAATTCCCCCGAATGGAAACAAGAGAAGAAGGCCCTCGTCGACCTTCAGGAAAAACGGGATGAGTTCGAGAAATCGATCCCCACCACCATGGTCATGGCCGAGATGAAAGATCCTCGTGAGACCTTCTTCCTTATGCGGGGCCAGTATGATCAACCCTCCGATAAGGTCGAGGCGGCAATACCCGCCGTTTTTCCGGCGCTCCCCGAAAAATCGCAGCCTGACCGGTTAGGTCTCGCGGAATGGCTGGTGAATGACAATCACCCGCTCACTGCTCGAGTCTCGGTCAATCGGTATTGGCAACATTATTTTGGAACGGGGATAGTGAAGACTGCGGAAGATTTCGGTTCGCAGGGGGAATGGCCGAGTCACCCCGAACTTCTCGATTGGCTGGCTGTCGAGTTCATGGAAAGCGGTTGGGATGTCAAACACATTCAGCGTCTCATTGTCACCTCGGCCGCGTATCGGCAAGCTTCGGTAATAACCCCCGACCGCCTGGAGGCTGACCCGAATAACCGATTGATCTCTCGGGGACCGAGATACCGTCTGGAAGCCGAGTTGGTTCGAGACAATGCACTCGCGATTGCCGGTCTCCTTAACCGGAGGGTGGGTGGAAGCAGTGTCAAACCTTACCAACCGGAAGGCCTCTGGGAGGAGGTTGCCTATGGTTCCGGTTTCTCGGCTCAGACCTACGAACAGGATGAAGGAGCCGATCTTTACCGTCGCGGGATGTACACATTCTGGAAACGCCAGTGCCCCCCTCCGGGTATGTTGGTTTTCGATGCCCCCAGCCGCGAGGTCTGTACCTCACGTCGCGAGCTGACGAACACTCCCCTGCAGGCACTCGCACTCATGAACGATCCGGTCTTTCTCGAGGCAGCCCGGGTCTTAGCCCAACGGATGATCCTCGAAGGCGGGCCTTCACCTGAAGAAAGAATTGCAAGCGCCTTCAAGCGGGCGACATGTCGTCTCCCCTCCGAGAAAGAAACCGAAGTCCTGCTGAGTGTCTACAACGCTCAGTTGGAAGATTTTAAAGAGAACCCGGAAGCGGCCGCCGAGTATGTCAAAGTCGGCGAGTCTCCCATCCCCGAAGGCATGGATCAGGTAGACCTCGGGGCCTGGATGACTGTGGCCAGCATGATCCTGAACTTGGATGAGACGATTACGAAAAGCTGAGGAGACAGGATCAATTCCCAACAGGTTGGGACGAAGAGCGAGTGAAGTCCGTTATCGACTCTTACGAAAACAAGTCCGATAAAGGGGCGATGATCGAGGATGAGAAGGCATCTGCTGGGAGAATGGTAAGAATCGAATCACTATCGAGGTGAAGCAAGATGGATGAACTGCAACGAGAATATTCGCGACTTATGACACGGAGGCATTTTTTCGGTCTATCCAGCATGGGAATCGGATCGGCCGCTCTCTCCTCGCTTTTGGGAGGCAATGCCTTTGGGGCCGACCCCGGTCTGTCCACCGGAGAAGGGGCGATGCTCAACCAACTCCATTTCGCCCCCAAAGCAAAACGCATCATCTATATGTTCATGTCGGGTGGACCCTCTCAACTCGATCTCTTCGATTACAAACCAGCCATGCAAAATCATCATGGCGAAGAACTCCCCGATTCGGTTCGGATGGGGCAGCGCCTGACCGGGATGACCTCGGGACAAGATTCGTTCCCGATGGCTAAATCCATCTTCAACTTCCAACAACATGGCGAGAGCGGCCAATGGTTCAGTGAGTTAATCCCGCATATGGCTTCCAACGCCGATGATATGTGTGTCATCAAGACTCTGAACACAGAAGCAATCAACCACGATCCAGCGATCACCTACATTCAGACCGGTTCGCAACAACCGGGACGTCCGAGTCTAGGCGCCTGGCTCAGTTATGGTCTCGGAACGGTGAACAAAGACTTGCCCTCCTTTGTGGTTCTCCTCTCACGGGGGAGTTCGATGCGTGATGCCCAACCGCTCTTCGAGCGTCTTTGGGGACCGGGTTTCCTCCCTTCCGAGCACCAGGGAGTCAAGTTCCGTTCGGGGCATGATCCGGTCCTCTACTTGACCGACCCACCGGGGTTTGATCAGAGCATGCGTCGACGGATGTTGGATGGTTTGGGGGAGCTCAACCGAATTACCGAGACCACCTTTGCCGATCCGGAAATTAATTCTCGAATCGAGCAGTATGAGATGGCATACCGAATGCAGACCTCGGTTCCCGAACTCATGGATATTTCCGATGAACCGGAGGACATCCTCGAATTGTACGGTCCGGATGTGAAAAAACCGGGCAGCTACGCTTCGAATTGTCTGCTCGCCAGACGTCTCGCGGAAAGGGGAGTTAATTTTGTACAACTTTTCCACCGTGGTTGGGACCAGCATTTCAACCTACCGCGGGATATCCGCCTCCAGTCGAAAGATGTCGATCAGGGATCTGGGGCATTGGTCAAGGATCTCAAACAGCGTGGGATGTTGGACGACACCCTGGTTATCTGGGGAGGTGAGTTCGGCCGGACCATCTACTCCCAAGGCGCGCTGACAGCCGACAACTACGGGCGCGACCACCATGGTCGTTGTTTCACCATGTGGATGGCGGGAGGTGGAGTCAAACCGGGATTCAGTTTCGGGGAGACGGACGATTTCAGTTATAACATTGTGAAAGACCCGGTTCACATCCACGATTTCAACGCGACCCTTCTCAACCTCATTGGAGTCGATCACGAGAAACTGATCTTCCGCTACCAGGGAAGGGATTTCCGTCTCACCGACGTCCATGGGAAACTGGTGACTGAGTTGCTCGCGTAGTCGTTTGGTTACTCCGTCCTCTCATCCATCACATATGCCTTTCCGGGGTGTGCTGGGATGCGGAGCTCCGCGACCATGTCCTGCACCTCTTGGGGTGGCGCTGGGGTGAGGCGGGAAACCACAAGAGTGACCACAAGGTTCATGACCATTCCGACCGTTCCGATCCCTTGCGCCGAAATTCCGAAACACCAGGCAGGCTGCCCGAAGAAACGGTTGGCGATGATGTAATAAGCGGTGAATCCGAGACCGACCAACATCCCCGCGATCGCTCCTTCTCGGTTCGCTCTCTTATCGAAAATCCCTAAGAGAATTACCGGGAAGAAACTCGCAGCAGCGAGGCCAAAGGCGAAAGCAACTACCTCGCCCACAAATCCCGGTGGGTTCACCCCAAAGTACCCCGCGACTCCAATACCCGCCAAAACCATGATCCGACCCACCAGAACACGCCGGGCTTCATCCGCTTTCGGGTTGATCAGTCGGAAGTAGATATCGTGCGCCATGGAACTGGAGATCACCAGCAATAGCCCCGCGGCGGTTGAAAGCGCTGCCGCAAGTCCGCCCGCGGCCACAAGGGCGATAACCCAAGGCGCCAGATTGGCCACCTCCGGGGTCGAAAGCACGATGATGTCTCTGTCGAGAGTCGTGATCTCGCTGGTCTCCGCGTCGGCGGACATGGCGATTTGACCATCGCCGTTCTTGTCTTCGAATTGAAGGAGTTTGGTTTTCTGCCATTGGTCGGTCCAACGAAGATCCAGATCCTTCCCCGAGCTATCGGTTTTCGCCAGTCTATAGTGAGTGTAAGTTCCATCCTCTGAAGGGACCGAACTGACCACACTGGCTCCATGCAGCGAATCGATGAGGTTGAAACGCGCAAATGCGGCAAGCGCAGGCGCGGTTGTGTAGAGCAGTGCAATGAACAAGAGCGCCCATCCCGCCGAATAACGGGCCGCGCGGACATCTTTCACTGTGTAAAACCGCACAATCACATGGGGGAGCCCCGCAGTTCCGACCATCAACGCGAGAGTGATGCAAAACACATCCAACATCCCCTTACCCATAAAGGGAGCGGTGTATTCTTTGAAACCGAGATCGATTTGGATTTCATTCAGACGGGTGAGAATATCACTGGTTGTGAAAGCCAGTTGTGGAACAGGGTTCCCAGTCAGCGTGAAAGAAATGGCGACCGAAGGGATCAGGAAAGCGATGATTAGTACCGAGTACTGTGCGACTTGTGTCCAAGTGATTCCCTTCATCCCACCAAGCACCGCGAAGAAGGCCACAATCACCATTCCGATACCGACACCGACCTCGATGGGCACCTGAAGGAACCGGCTGAAGACAATCCCCACCCCGCGCATCTGGCCCGCGACATAAGTAAGCGAAACAAAAATCGCGGCGATGACCGCCACAATACGCGCTGTGTCCGAGTAATATCGGTCCCCCACAAAGTCGGGGACCGTGTACTTTCCAAATTTTCTCAGGTAAGGCGCCAGCAATAGCGCGAGGAGGACATAACCGCCGGTCCACCCCATCAAATAAATGGAACCGTCGTATCCCATGAAAGAGATCAGTCCCGCCATCGAGATGAACGAGGCGGCCGACATCCAGTCAGCGGCGGTGGCTGCGCCGTTCGCAATCGCCGGCACTCCCTGGCCGGCCACATAAAACCCGGAGGATTCACGTACCCGGGATCGCCAACCGATATAGAGGTAAACAGAAAAGGTGATTGTGATAAAAAGGTATGTCCAGGCTTCAACACTCATGACCGTCAGTCCTCATCCATATGGTATTCGTGATCCAACCTGTCCATCCGCCATGCGTAGACAAAAATCAGGATAACAAAAACATAGATCGATCCTTGTTGCGCCATCCAAAACCCGAAAGGAGCGCCGAAGAAGGTGATCTTGTTGAGGGGTTCAACTAGAAGGATTCCGCATCCCAATGAAACAAATGCCCAAATGGACAATAGGATGCCGATGAGGGTCGCATTCGCCCTCCAATAACGGGTGGATCTATCATTGTTACTCAATGGTGTTCACCTCCACACAGACTCTACAATCAAAAGTAACAAGAGGCTTGCGCCCCAGAGAGGGGATACCTTAACCGAGACCAAACCTGTTGGCAATTCGAGAATTAGGGGAATCCAAAAAGCAAGAACCTACCCCGCGATAGTGGCGACGGATTCTTTGAGAAATTCTTTCGCCAACTTCGGATAGTTGTCCTTGCCAAAAAGGATGCTGGCGGTGAGAAAACACTCATGGGTGCAGGAACACCCCGTGTTGGTGATCATATCCCGAGCATCCTGCGCTTTCTGGCTGCTCCAGATTTTGTTCCAGTCGTAATCGACCTCGCGGAGGTTGCCGAGGGGCCAGTCGAGAACCTCGCAGAGGTTGACCTCCCCTTCGGGTTGGAGCACCGCGATGGCGTTCCCCGCCTGGCAGTGAAGGGGTGCATCGGCGCCCAGGAAATAGTAACCATCTCCCTCGGGGAGGACTTTGGCGAACTCTTCGGAACTCTCCGCTTTCGATTTCCTTCCGAAAGGACGAAATTTTGAAAGGGGTTTTCCACTTTCCCTTGAGTCGATGATCTTTCTCACCACATCCCGGCCGACCTGGTTCTTCGCGCGCCGCAGAGTCGCTGAAAATCCTCGATGGTTCTCGCGATTATGTTGATCGGTCCAACCCAGGAAATCGTTGTAGGCATCGAGATCGACATTGGATAACGATTGATCGGCGACATACCCTCGAATCAAGTTGCAGGAGATCCTGTTGATTCCGAGGGAATGGAGTTCGTTATAGATTTCGCGCAGTCGAGGGGTGTTGGCCCCATTGGCGGTCACCACAGTCGAGATCTCCAGGTTCGGCCAACCCTTCTGAAATTCGATGAGTTGTTCGATCTGGTCGATCGCCTCTTGATAGACCCCTTTTTTCTTCCGGATGACATCGTGCTGCTCACCGATATCGTCGATGGAGACCCCGATATCGATCTTCAGACGTGGAGTGTGCTTCTTGAGATCCTCCAGTGTGTCGCGGACAATCTGATGCTTGGTCCCATTGGTGATCACCCCGATCCGTTTCGTCCCGCAGATGTCATAGAAGAGGCGGATGACCTCCGAGAGATCTTTTCGCAAAAAGGGTTCGCCCCCGGTCAGACGCAGAAAGGTCAGGCTCCCAAGGCTCTCACAAAATTTCTTGAGTTCATCCGGAGTGAGATCGTCGCTCGGCCCGAGTTCGTCCAGATAGAAACAGTGCGAGCAACGCAGGTTGCATCGCGCGGTCACAAAATAGATCAGATATCTGAGTGGCGGTGGTGTCGGCAACGGGTGTATTTCCTCTTCTTAAAAATTGGGAATCTTTCCAAAACCGGCCCATCCCTCAATACGATCGGACCGTTTCCCCCCTTGATACCCTTTATCTTATAGCGATCCGTCCGACCTTCCTACCCCGATCTCGCCCAGAAAATAGGTTGCAAGCTCCCCCCTGCCACCGCATAATACCTGGCTGAGACCCTAGTCTATCCACCCGTGGAAGGAGCCACCCATGACCATGATCGATCCCTTTATTCAGGAATTTACCCACGAAGCAGCCACCACACGACGGTTGTTCGAACGCATTCCCGAAGACAGCCTCCCATACAAACCGCATGAAAAATCTTATTCGATGGGCGAGCTCGCCTCCCATATGGCGCACTCGATCGCTTGGGCGGTGATGACCATCGATATGGATGTTTTTGAAATGGACCCGGAGGTGTACAAACCTTTTATCGCGAGTTCGAAAGCCGGACTCATGGAAGAGTTCGATAAGAATGTGTCTGAAGCCATCGGCAAAATGTCGGGGTGCAGCGATGAAAGCCTGATGGCCAACTGGCAGATGAGGGTTGGCGGACAGGTGGTGATCGAGATGCCCCGCATGGCGGTCCTCAAAAGTTTCATCCTCAACCACATGATCCACCACCGTGGCCAACTCGATGTCTACCTCCGCCTCAATGATGTGCCGCTCCCGCAAATCTATGGCCCGACCGCGGACGAGCCGGGGATGATGGGGGGATAAAGCCAGCCTGCTTCGCCTTTCCGAGTGATTCGGATTGTTTTATGAATTCAAGCGTGACTTCCACTGAACCGCTCTGTGCGGATTTCCCCGAGCTGAACCATCATGGCTAGTCTCAGGTGATGGGGGGGGTGGATCCCGGTATTGTCCTCCCCCGAGGCTCGCCGCGCCTCCAGATGGAGCAACTACGAGAGGAGAAGGGAATCCTACCTCCCGAGGACCTGGCCATGGTCGACTCCAAAATTCCCGACCTGCATGGCTTACTTATCTCCGGCTATGCGTTGTATATTAGAGCGAGACCTTTTACCAACCGCTTTGCATGGGCCCGAAATATTTTTCGACACATGGAGTCGAATAAAAATGACCACCCAAGGGATCCTTCTCGATATTGAGGGCGCCACAACCCCCATTTCTTTCGTCTATGAAACCCTCTTCCCATTCGCCAGGAAGGAACTCCGCACCGCCTGCTTGCAGACCATGAATCCAGAGATCGAAAACGCGATCCAACTACTGAATACCGAGTGGGACTCCGAACCCTGGATTGTGAAAGAGGGACTCGGATCATTCGGGAATGGGAGCGAATACGCGGCCTATCTGATGGACCAAGATAGTAAATCGACAGGACTCAAGAAACTACAGGGTCTCATCTGGGAAGGAGGATACCGCGATGGCCACCTCAAGAGCGTGGTCTTCGAAGATGTCCCCGCCGCTTTCAAGAGATGGTCCGACCAAGGAATTCGTATTCGAATTTACTCCTCCGGAAGTGTCCTCGCTCAGAAACTCATCTTCGGTTTTTCCGACCATGGCGACCTGACCGGGTTCATCGAGGGATATCATGACACCACGACCGGCCCGAAGAAGGAGTCGGACTCCTATTCAAGAATCGCGGAATCGTTCGACCTACCCCCAAAGGAAATCTTATTCCTCAGCGACAACCTCGAAGAACTCGACGCCGCTCGCACCGCCGGTCTCCAAACCACCCAGGTGGTTCGACCCGGAAATCCCCCATCACCCGATCACGATTACCCCATCATTTCCTCATTCGACAATCTATCCATTTAAGATTAATCTTGGCCTGATTTCACCGCGATTTTCCGGAGGCCAAGAATGATTTTCAGTCAGCCCAGACTCTATTTCTACACACTCACTCTCATTGTGGTTTCGGTTTCTCTCTCCGCATGGGGGTTTGATTCAACCTTCGATTGGAACGATGAGGCGGACGATTTCCTCGATGCAATTGTGGATGACCGAGCCCTGCTCCTGATCGATCCCGAAACCGAAGACCTCCTGGGTTCCTCCAAAGCCCTGGTGGAAAAAGCTCGCTCCCTGAAAGGCCCGGAATATTATGAGGGAGGGGATAAAGAGGCGGCCAAACTCAAAAAAGAGGCTTTAGAAAAAATCCTCGATTATTTCGAAGAATCCGAAGAAACGATTCGTGTCGATTTGCAATCGGAAGATCGACCCTTAAACAGAGTCGGTCCTCTCGAGTTGGCGGGGGATCAGGATTGTTTGATCCTCAGGGTCGATTCCGGGACTTCCGAAATGGAGTTTGGCATCCGTGAATTCCCAATGGGGCATGAGGGGGACAAGGGGTCGGTCGAAATCGATATCTCCGCCGATGGAGTGACCTGGGTCCTACTCAATCTGACCGAAGCCCCGAAACTGAAAACGTATTTTGTCCTTCAATTCGAACGGGAGGGGAAGGACCCGGTCCGGATGCCGGTGGTGGTAAAAACTCCCCAACACTCGCGTCTCAAGGTCTCGGTTCTCGATGATGAAACAGGGAATCCCGTTCCGTTCATGGTAAGCCTGATCTGGGGAGAGGATGGAAACCAGCGTCGCCCCGCAAACGCGATCGATCTCGAAGGACGATTCGAAAGCAACGGCCGACCCGAAAGTTTGAGAAGAGCGTTGATCCCCGGAAAATTCGCCGGGGAGTATTGGTGTGTGCCGGGTCCTTTCGACATGACAGTCCCGCCGGGAGAATGGACGCTCTCGATTCGCAGAGGTCTCGAGTATGTCCCGGTTACCGAAACCTTTGAAATCGAACCGGGAGGCGCGGCCACCAAGAGTTACACATTGAGAAACTGGGCGAAGATGGATGAGAAGGGTTGGTACTCCGGTGACGACCACGTCCATTTCCGGATGACCAGCGACACCGACGCCGAACAGGTAATGACCTGGACAAAGGCGGAAGGAGTGAGACTCAGCAACATTCTGGAGATGGGAGACATCGCCGGGACCCATTTTTACCAGCGCGGTTTTGGAAAAGACTATCGGGTGGAGGACGATGGCTATTATCTGGTTCCCGGACAGGAAGGGCCGCGGACACATGACGAACTCGGGCACACCATCCGGTTGAACACCACGAGTCTGGTTCGGTTTCCCGAGACCTATTTTCTCTATGACCGCTACTACGATGAAGTCCATGACCAGGGCGGCCTTTCAGGTTTCGCCCATGTCAACTCGGGGATTTTTCATATCACTCGCTCCCTGACACTTTCCTCGGTGGATGGCAAGAACGATTTTGTCGAGGTTTTTCAGTTCAACAACCTGGGGACGCAACTCTTTTACGAGTTCCTCAACCTGGGGTTCCCAATGGTTCTCTCTGCCGGCTCCGATGTCCCCTGGGGCGGCACGATCGGAGAAGAACGAGTCTATGTGTACCTCGGCGACCAACCCTTTAACCCGGACAACTGGTTTGAGGAGTTCGAGAAAGGTCGCACCTTTGTCACCAACGGCCCCATGCTCGAGTTCGAGGTGGATGGGGCGCTCCCCGGGGACACCCTTTCCTTCTCTGATCCGAAAACTTTTAAAGTCAAAGCCCGCGCCTGGGGAGATGCGGACCGATTTCTTCCATCCCGCCTGGATCTCATCCATCAGGGCGAAACGATCGCCTCGGTCACCAACACCGACGACAATCTCTCCAGCCTGGAACTCGATTACGATCTCGAAGAATCGAACGGCTGCTGGCTCGCGATTCGCGCCATCGGAAGCGATGGTTCTACCGCGCACACCACCCCAGTTTACCTGGTCCGGGAGGGGATGCGTTTCTGGAAACACGATCAAGCTCTAAGCCTGCTCGAAAAGCGATTCCAGGATCTAAACGATATCGAAGGCCTGGTGGAAGAGGCGACCAACCGAATCGAAGCAGGAGAAAACATCCTGGACACCGAACGCTGGGAGGACAAAGCGCTGAACTCCCAGGCGATGAAGGACTCGGGACCTGAACTCCTGGAAGAAGTCAACGCGGCGAGAGAGTTTTATACGGGCTTGAGGGAGCTTTATGAGAAGGAGAAGGGGTTGCGGTGAAGGAGGGAATCAGGTTGAAGGAGTCTGTACTCGAAGAGTACAGACTTCGTGTGCTTAGCGACACGGTTTTAACCTGTCGCGGGCTATGATCGGTACGACAAAGCCCGCAACGAGTTCAAACTCGTCGCTA
>JAJDBZ010000523.1 GCA_029261095.1 Candidatus Omnitrophota bacterium
CTGGCTATTCCAAGAGGAACTCTTACGAGATTTCCAGATCCAATCCTCCACCCTCGATATTCACCCGATCCAATCGGAGGGATATCTCATCGATGCGAACGCGACCCAAGAATTCCTTCTGGATAAGTATCATCGTGCTGAAAAACTCATCGATGCGGAGATCCGATGGCTTCGAGAGAATCGAATTGACATCGTCCTATCGGACATCTCGCCTCTGGCAATAGAAGCGGGTTTTCGATGTGGGATTCCCAGCTACGGCATCAGCAATTTTACCTGGCATTGGATCATGGAACCGATGCTTGATGAGAGCGAATGTCATAAGGCTCTCGAGTTCCTCAAGGGGATTACCGGGCACGCGACCAACAATTTCCGGCTTCCTTTTTCAGAACCCTCGGTATTTCCCGGTGAATCTGTGGATACCCCACTTGTGACTCGCTCCCCCCGAGTCTCCCGGGAAGAATTTCGTTCGCGATGTGGAATGGACAATAATACGAAGTATGTTCTGGTCACCTTCGGGGGGTTCGACGATCCGGATCGGAATTTTTCAGCACTGGAGGGTTTTTCCCCAATCCAGTTTGTTCGCACTCTACACCATACCGAAAGATTGGTATTGCAGCCTGATCATTATCTGCGTCAGGATAAAGCCCTCAGCAATCTCTGGCATTTCATCCACCCTGAACTTTATCATCCCGATTTGGTGGGGGCCGTGGATGCGGTCATTACTAAACCCGGGTATGGGATACTTTCAGAGACGATGCCTCTGGGGACGCCCCTGATCTTGGATACTCGTGAGGACTTTCGAGAATTTGGAATCATCCAAGATGTTCTCGAGGACTACCCTCAAGTTGCTTTCATACCCTGTTCCAGGATGGCTTCCCTCAACTTTGGGGAAGAATTGGAACGGATTCTAGAAGTTGTTCCCATCCCCTGGAAAGGGCGGACCGATGGAGCGGAATTCATTATAGAAAATATTCAGTAGACGCCCAGTTTGGTGAGGGCCTCGATGATTCCACTCCCATCGTTGGGACCCGTTCGAATCAGGTTCGGGTGATTGATTTTTTCTGAGAGACCCTCGGGGGCATTTCCCATCAAAACCGGAGATCCCGCCGCTTCGAGCATGGGAATATCATTGTGCCAATCGCCGAATGCGGCGACCCGATCCATCTGAATTCCGAGGCAATCTGAAATCTCCCTGAGGGCGAAAGCTTTGTCCGCTCCCACAGGGGAAAACATTGCAACAGCAGACTGTTGTTCGAACTCCTTCGCAACTCCAGTAGCATGGATGGGGTATAATCCAGATTGAAAAAGTTGGACGGGAAGGGAATCCGCTCTCGACAGTGCATCCATCACCGAATCTCTCAATCCGACCAGATAGATTCCGAATGAAGTCATATCGATGTCTTGCTTTTCAATGAATCGAATCTCGTCGAAGATCACCTGATCGCTCTCCGCATGGAGGACTGTTTCGACAACCGGATGTTTACGATGTTCCTCGCACACGATTAACTCACCATCGTGTTCGCTACCCACGATGAATGGAATGCAGCGCGCCTCATCGGCGATCTTGAGAGCATCGATGACCCCTGGTCTTGGGATTACGCGTTTGGCGATTTCGAGGCCTTGGTTGTCCCGGACGAATGCACCATGGACAACTCCCACAGGGGTCATCAATTCAAGTTCTTCGACAAAGGGTTGAGTCGCCGCGAATGAGCGGCCAGTAATAAGTGTGACAAGGATTCCTGTGCGCTGTAGTTCTTGGACCGCAGCTTTGACATCTTGACGGATCTTCTTTCGTGAGTCCAAGAGAGTTCCATCGAGATCGAAAGCTACTAGTGCGATATCCTTCATCAGGCGGGAAGGTATAGGTCAAAGGGAGATTGGAGTCAAACCCTTCTTCGGACCCGTTTTTGATTTGTCTTAAAATCTAGAATTCGCCAAGCAGTGTTCTCAAAAACCAACTGGTAGGTCCGATAAAGGATCATGTCCTCGTCCTTGCCGCTGTGTCGTTCGGCAACTTGGACCGAAGCCATATCGCCATCCGTTACTGGCGCAGAAACATCGACAACTTGTTTGCTAATCGGTCCAGTCAAATGACGGTTAGCGAACCGTTCGTACCGATTATTGACATATTCCTCAAGTGACTGCTGTGACCGTCTTCCCTGCTTGAAATTCTCTGAGAGACAAAAATATTCCTGTTTAAAGTCTTGTTTGTCCCAACATTCCACAAACCACTGGACCACCCGTTCCGGTTTGGTGCCCTGGAGTTTCTTGTTTTGAGAGAGGGCGGAATAGTCCTGAGTTCGAACGGGTTGTGGTGCGATAGCGGTCCGGGGTGCGGGACGAGACGAGGTACCAAATGTTGAGGATTTGGACGCCGCTGGTTTGCTGGCAGGGGGCGATTGGGGTTCCGCCTGAGAAGACCGGAAATCTTTCGGAGTTCTCGCGATGGAGGCCAAATCTTCGACTAACGAATCATAATAAGTTTTTTCTTCATCAGTCAGATGATTGATGCTGTAGAGCAGCATTTTGCCCAGGAGAGCCATATGACGTTTGGCTTTGTCGGGCGATATTTGAATCGTATCCATGACTGCGCCGCCTCCACTCCACAGATTCGCTGATTAACCTACCGTTGATTTCACAATTCTATTTCCAGAGTGCTCCCTGATTCATCCGTTTACGGAGATGAGGTCGAAACTGAGGACTCATATTTTAGTTCACCGGAAACTCCTGGTGTATATCGTCGGGGGTCCCACGGACTTTGTCGGCCCCCGCCGATGTAATGTGGGCTCGGTCATCCTGATATGTCAGTTCGTAAAGTTGACCAAACGGATCTCTTTCCATACCCCCTGGAAGATAGCCCGAATCGACGACCTCCTTGAGAGAGGTGGGGCGCATTCCTTTATTAACACAATACATGGTGACTGCTGTTTTGTATGAATTGAGGTCGATGGCCGCCGCACCGGATTTCCCTCGGTCGAGGTTTCCGGCGATATACTGCTGGCTTCGTGGTTTTTCACGGGCTTCTTGGGTGCGCTTTTCCATAGATTGATCCCAGGCACTCAGGAGCCATGCTACCCCAATCAATATGACAAGGACCCACACTATTCGCATTCACTCTTCTCCTTCAGGAGAAAACTCATTCCCATTAACTCAACCAAGGTATCACGTTGGCCCATTAACGGTCAACTAGATATTCGTCCCTAGGACCCAGCAGAATATTATAACACAACTTTCTCTGCCGGTTGTTCAGGTCCCTTTTGAGGGGCATTTTCACGTACCAGTTTCAACACTCGAGAGATTTCGGTCTGCATTTTTAAGTAGTATTTGGCTGATGTCATCTTGGTTTGGGTCACACGGTAAGGAATGCCCACCTGGATGACATACTTGAAGGCGCTTTCATCCATCCCTCCCGCGCCGACATAAAGAAGCCCCACTCTGCTGTTCGGGTACTCCGCTCGGAGGGTGTGGTGAAGCATCTTGACCGCTTTCCCACGGTCCCAATCTACAGCGGGCATGATCTCAAGGGTGCGCCGGCCTTCCTCAATTCGAATCTTCCGTTCACGGACCGCACTGGCCAAAAGGTTTTTTGTTTTTGCCATCAGTGAGCTGACATGACTCTCCATGACATTCTTGTAGTTGAGCACGGCGGTGAGACCTCGGTCTTCGACAATCGCGCGTTCGATTCTCAACTGGACTCTCAATGTATTCGCCGCCTCATGAACGAATTCGCGTTGTTTTTCGGCAACACTGTTACGGAAGTTTAATTCGGGACCGCTGATTTCCAAACCATGATTGCAAAGATAGTGGCAATCGGGTACCTGAATCTGCTCCCTCATATCCAATGGCGAGCGGCCAGTAATCATCGCCAGCCGGACACCCTCGAACGAGGTGATCTTCTCGAGGTGTTCATGGACTGTTTCCGCCATATGTCCTTCGCCACCATCAGGCGAGGGCTGAAGAAGCGCTCCATCGTAATCGCAAACCAGCAATACCATATCTGATTTCTTTAGATGCGACTTGGTCTCGTTCACATAGTTGTTGGTTAATTTATCCGCCATTTTGATTTTCCATTTCTCGATCGGGAGCTCTGATGGCTCGCTCCGTTGAAATCTCGGATGAATGTCTCCACATTCTTCGCTGATATTAATGAAGATACGCCTTCATCACTGAAGTAGGATAGAGCAATCAGAATGCTACATTATCCAAACCCAATGGTGAGAGAAGGTACAATACGTCGAAAAAACAAATCCCAAGGATTGCCCCCTGGGACATTTCATGCTCCGGGGCAATATATACTTGAAAACGGTTTGGTTGGCCAGAGGAACGTGAGTTTTGGCCCCCTGGCTTCCCAATCAAGTTGGGAATGACAGAATTGGATTCCTAACCGGACTGTTCAATCTCCCACGCGCTACCTCACCGTCAACCTCGCGAAAGCGGGGTTCCAGCGCTGGGGTTAGATTATCAGTGAGATCTACGACCCTTCGGCTGTATCATGAGAACCACCGACTGCTAGGGAGTCCTGGCAAGTCGGAAACCGTAGCTTATGTCCCAACCATCTGGCCTCCCTAACCCACGACTAGCAGTGCGGCAAAAGGGGATACCCAAATCTTCCCAACCTCCGCCCCGAATTACTCGATAAGGGTACTCGGGATTCTTAATCAACCAGGGACTCCCATCGTTTGGAACTCCGGTATAACCTCGCTTATGCCAATCTTCACACCACTCCTCTACGTTTCCTGTCATATCATAGCAACCTACAGGGCTTGGACTATTCTCTGTTTGAATGTTTCCATTCGGGTTGATATTTTTCCCATCAAACCACCCAACAGGGGAAGTGTAGGGAAAATCGAAAAGACCCAATGGGTTAACCCAGATGTGACCAACATAGTAATTGCTCCGACTCTGCCCCGACAATGTGTCGCTTTGGAACCCATATGTCCAATGCTTGGAACCGTCCCAAGCTGCTGCACGCTCCCATTCAGATTCCGAAGGAAGGCGATAGCCTCCACTCGTCGGTTCAGTAAGCAACCAATCGTTGTCTGCCAATGTGTAGCAAAGAGTCCGGTTTTCCCTATCCGAAAGCCAATTGCAGAATGCGGCGGCTCCATACCAGGTCACAACGACGACCGGATGGTTTGCCATGGAATACCCCTCGCGTGTTTTTGGTAAAAAGGTTCCCTCCGAGTAAAAGATCTGACAAAAATCCTTGCTCGCATGTAGGAGCACCTGACCGTTTGAGTAAACATCTCCCCCAATATACAATTCGCCGCTGGAGTTCCTCAAAAGACCCCTTCCATATGCCCAGTTGAGCATCTCGGAGTACTGAAAATTAGTGATCTCGAACTTCCCAATTTCGTATGTGGGGAGTGTCACAGAATGCGTCGGATACTCGTTTGGATCTGGATAAACAACATCGTCACCATCACTTCGTGGTCCCATCATGAAGGTTCCGGCTGGGACAGAGACCATTTCTACCGCTGGCGCCAGACCCGGCTCAGTAACCTTCCCCCAATCCGACATCAAGATTAGCAGATCGTCCGAATCAACCGTACTATCCCCGTTAATATCCGACCGCTCGTTCACAAATGTTGGGGCAGGCGTCTGAGCTGCCGCATGAATCACTGAAAAGAGACAGAAGCCAAGAGTCAGCCCAGCTTGGATCGAACTTTTCATGAATTTCCTCGCACTGTTTATCGATCACAATGTGTTCCTAGGATCGTACTGCAAGGTAGTGAGCAAGTCGAGTAGAAAATATACCTTTGTCAAAATTATCAGCGATTAAGTTTCCGATCTGCCTTGCATTGACGCCGACGCCCCCCCAAATCCCACTCAGGTTCGCATTTCTCTCAAGGTTTGCTATAACCCCTGCCTTGCTCGGATCGGTCAATCCATTCTCGGGTTCCGTGATTCCGCAAAGATACAATCAAACCCGTATGGGTCTCAAGACTATTTGGAACGACTCCAAGGAGATGAAGCAATGAAAAAAATCAATATCGATGGCCATGAGGAGAATATCGTTGAACGCTCGGACTGGCCGATGGAAAAAGTCCGCGAAACGCTCAAAGGTGAAACCATCGCCGTCATCGGGTATGGCGTCCAGGGCAGAGGCCAATCCCTAAATATGAAAGACAATGGGATAAATGCCATCATCGGCCTGCGCGAAGGCGGCCAATCCTGGAAACTCGCCATGGAGGATGGTTGGAAACCGGGTGAAACTCTTTTTCCGATCGCCGAGGCGGTTCAAAAAGGAACGGTTATCCAATACCTCCTTTCCGATGCTGGTCAGAAAGAGGCTTGGCCGGTGGTCAAAGAGAATCTGAACGAAGGAGATGCCCTCTATTTCTCCCATGGGTTTAGCATCGTTTTCAAAGAGCACACCGGAGTCATTCCGCCCGACAACGTCGATGTCATTTTGGTCGCCCCGAAAGGCAGCGGCACAACTGTGCGCCGCCTCTTTCTGGAGGGTCGAGGAATCAACAGCAGCTACGCCGTCTTTCAGGACTTCACCGGTCGCGCGATGGAGCGCGCTCAGGCAGTGGGGATCGCTGTCGGTTCGGGCTACATGTTCGAAACCACCTTTGAGAAGGAGGTGCACAGCGATCTCACCGGCGAGCGCGGCGTGTTGATGGGAGCCATCTATGGTCTTTGGTTGGCTCAGTACGAGGTTCTCCGGGAGGCGGGACACTCTCCATCTGAGGCTTTCAACGAAACAGTTGAAGAAGCGACACAGAGCCTTTACCCACTCATTGGCGAGAACGGGATGGATTGGATGTACGCCAATTGTTCGACAACCGCCCAGCGCGGTGCACTCGATTGGTTTCCTAAATTCAAAGACTGCTCCAAACCGATCTTCCAAGAACTTTATGACAGTGTGAAAGCCGGCAAAGAAGCGGAGCGTGTCATCGAGGCCAACAGCAGCTCCGATTATCGCGAGAAACTCCAAAAGGAATTGGACGAAATCCACAACTCCGAGATGTGGAAAGCGGGCGAAGTGGTCCGTCAACTCCGACCAGAGCGCGCATAACTGAACCGAGAATTACAGAATCCGGCATCCAGTCCACCGAGGAACGCGAAATACCTCAGGGCAAATGGTTTGCCGGACAATGCTCGAATCCTTACGCTGCAGAGCACCGGGATGGAATCCGGTGCTCTGTGTGCGGCATCACTCTGGAACTCCTACCATGACCCAAAAAATAAACTTTGACCCAATCCGGAAGGATCTTTGCGAAATCGGCCGACGGGTTTTTCAGCATGGGTGGGTCGCGGCCAATGATGGGAATTTTTCAGTGCGGCTCGCCGAGGATGAATTCTTGGTCACCCCGACTGGGGTCAGCAAGGGATTTATGGACCCCGCGAAGATGGTCTATGTCAACCTCGCGGGAGATTCGCTCGATGGCAAAGGGAAGGTTTCATCAGAGTGGAAGATGCACCGCGCCTCCTATGAGAAACGATCCGATATCGGCGCTATTGTCCACACCCATTGCCCTCATGCCACCGCTTTTTCAGTTGCCGGTCTCGCTCTCGACAAGGCTGTTCTTCCCGAACAGATCTACTCCCTCGGGGCAGTGCCCCTAGCCCCGTACGGCCAACCGGGCACCCACGACCTTTATCAGGGAATGCTCCCCTTCATCGAAAAGTCGAATGCGTTTCTCTTGAAGAACCATGGTGTTGTGACCTATGGAAAAGATCTCTGGGAAGCCTTTTTCCGGCATGAGGCTCTGGAGCACGCGGCGCGAATCCAGATTTTGGCACGTCAGGTTGGAAAAGTCGAAACTCTTACCCGGGACCAGGTCAACGCACTGTATGAAGCGAGGACAGAAGCCGGTCTCGACCCACATTGGATCGACTGCCGATGTGAGGGCGAGGAAGAATAGGACCGGACCTCAATTGTAGGTGGAGAAATGGGCGCGTATCTGGCGCACCCAATCCGCATCTCGATATTCTTCCGGCAAGTTTCCCACCATCTGTGAATAGGATTCCAAGTGCCGGTGGGCCTCCTTTAAATCCCCCTTTATTGCCAAACTCGCAGCCAACTCGGCATGAATCGAAGCCTCCTCTGGGCCTATGATCAAGAGTTGTTCCAATACGGAAACGAGATGATCTGTCTTTTGACGACTCCGATAGATTCCTCTTAGATTCATCAGCATTCGAATGAGCATCGATCGAGGAGAGGCGGGAACAAACTGGCCCTCATCAATAGTAACACTACCGCCGGAGAGTAGATGAATCATCTCGACACACTCTCCCAAACTCTTCTCTTCGCCGTTGTGAAATGGGTCGTAAAGGCGGAGTTGGTCCTCTATCGAGTGCCCGACCAGAAAATGACAGGGGAGGCCAATCCCGAAAAGATCGATTCCCAATCGTTTTCCCACTTCGATCATAATGATCGACAGAGTAATCGGAATACCCTTCTTAGAAGCTAACACCTGATCGATAAAACTATTGTCCGGGGTATAGTAATCTTCGTGATTCCCTTGGAAACCAAATTCTGTGAATAAAGTCGTTCTGATGGCCTCGACCACCGAACATGCGTTCTCCGAATCTTGGATTTGGTCCCTGGTGGCATCGGCTAGTAGATCGAGATTGTTCTGAATTTTAGACACATCAACTCCCAAACGGTGTGGAATTGCGATGGCGCAGACCGCGAGGTCCAATGGGATTTCTGCAGGTGGAAAATCGGAGATTAAAGTTTGGAGCAACTGGTGTTTGTTAGTAATTGGGGGTGAATCCATGGTGGCCTCATCCGATGTCGGGTCTAAGGATGCAATAAATTCCGTCAAAGCACCCTTACATTCTATCAGAGACGGTTCCGACCGCCAAGTTTTTCAAAAAGATCCGCGAGCACCATCGCCCACTTCTCGCTCGAAAACCCATCCTCCACCATTCTCCGGCCGGAAGAACCCAAATCCTTTCTTTTCGAAGGGTCTGTCAATAGTGAATAGAGAGCCTCTTCCCATTCATTGTCGGAGGAGGGAAGGGATCCGGTTGTTCCTTCCTGAATCAGGGATTGGTTGACACCCACTGGGGATGCCACAGCGGGAAGTCCACTTGCGAAGTATTGAAGGATCTTGTAACCACTCTTCTTTTCCGCCCACTCGGATGCGTCGAGGGGCATGATCCCCACCCAACCTTTTCGAAGGAGTTGATGTTCCTCGCTTGGGACCCATTTTTTTAACTGAATCTCACATCGTCCAAACTCATCGGTGCGTATGCCCGACAAGCTGTCGCTGATTACCAGGAGTCGCAATCGATTTATACGACCTGCCAAACGGGACAAGACCGGAGCCAGTCGATTGAGATAGGGCCGATTCGATCCAGTCCCAATCCACACGATCGTAGGAACATCACTTTCGAAGCGGTTGTCCTTTTCAATAGAGTACTCGCTAAGGGGAATTGTACTCGGAACAGTGAGCACATTTGAGTTATAGTCTCGAAGGCTTTCGCTTAAGGTTTCGTTCCCGGAGGTAATCCAGTCGGCGGAGGCAACCAAGTTCTTCATTTGGTCCGGATCGCCAAGAATCCGCCTCCAGGAGATGATCTCGATGGGAGGGGATTCCAAAACATCGTCATCGAGATCCACCACCACACGATTGGAAAACAGTGATTTCCAAAGATTCAGAAATCTCCAGGGGAAGAGGGCGAGCCCCTTCTGGATCCAAAGGACATCGTACTGTTGTGACTGTTGAATCTGGAGTACCCGATTGAATCCTTCGGTCAAATGATACCGAAACCGATTGCTGAAATCACCCGAATACCAGTCATTAAACTGACTTTCCAACAGTGGATCCGCCACATCCAATTTGATGCCGAGCTCACGAATCGGGGCCTCCATGAACCCCACACGGATCCGACTACTGAATTGCTTAGGGTACAGGGGAAGAGCCAATACTCGGATCGGTTGTTTCATGAAGCCATTTCCTGTAGGTTAATGGGTCTGTTGCGATGGTCCATTAAATAAATAGACCAACTGTTTCCGGTTTTTCAACCGACGGACACCTATCCATATTCACAAATCTGGGTTGGAACGAAACCCCAGGATCTTGGGGCCATCCATCCTGTGTGAACCAAATTTTGATCGGGAGGAGTTGCAACGGTTACTCCGTAAGTGTGTGACCGAACGTTGATCAAATGTCTTTAAATCTCAAAGATACACTCAATATTCACAAACAAAAGAGCGAATGGGAAGAGGTCATCTCCCTAGGCAAACAAATTCTCGAAACCGATCCTGGAGACCTCAATACTCTCAGGTCGATGGCTCATGCCTATGAGAATCTTGGTATGGACGATGAGACCATCGATACCTGGCGGATCCTGGTGGATCGCCACCATGAAGTTGCGGACTATTCTTCTAGGCTGGGAGTCGCGCTGAAGAAAGCGGGATCGGATCAGGCACGCTCCTACCTTGAGCTTGCTTTGGTCTCGGGAATCGATCGAAGGAAACTCGACCAGGTCGAAGAGATCTGGTTAGAGTTGGCAGAGATTCCCGAACTACCCACGTCGCTTTTCATCGACAACGCCAAGCGCCTGGCATCCCGTAAGGAAAGACCTCTCGCGGGTGAACTCCTCTCCCTCTATCTCGATACCGCGGAGGTTGAACCTCAGGCACGGCTTGACGCTACCAAACTGATCGTCGAATACCTCCCTGATCGGACTGAAGACTTCCGTCACCCGCTGATCGAAGCCTACCAGAATTGCTACCAGGACCGTCCTGATATCGAACGCCTAATCGGTTTATCCTCGCTAACTTCGACCGACAACATTCCAGAAGCGATCGTCCTTCTCGACCAGTTCCTCAAGTTTGGAGAAGGGCAGTTTTTCCATCACAATGGTTGGGGCGCGGGCCGAGTCATCCGAATCGAACCGACTCAAGGACGGGTCTTTATCGACTTTGCGAAAAAGAAAAACCATGTCTTGACGCTCGAGATGGCGGACAAATCGCTAATTCCAATTTCAAACGAAGATGTGCGAGCAATCCTACTCAGCGACCCGGAAAAAGCCGAAGACATGATCGAATCCGATCCGGTGGGTTTAGTGAAAGCCGGGTTAGTCGGATTGAACAAAAAAGGGACTGGCAAGGAGATTAAAGAACTCCTTCTCAACGCCCCTGTACCGGAGAAATCTTGGCAAAAGTGGTGGACTGCGGTTAATAAGAAACTTCGCGAGGACCCCTACATCGAAGTGGTGGGAACCTCAATGAAAACCTATACTTTCCGCGATGAACCCGAGGGGCCGGACGAAGAGTTCTCTCGCAGGTTCAAGCTGGTTCGGACTCTCAGAGGTAAATTGGACACCATCAACCAATACCTGGACCAACAGGGTGAGAGATCATCACCGACCCACTTGCAGGCGATGGCGGATGACCTGATTTCAAAAGCCTCCAATTCAAAAACCGAAAACGAAATCGTTGAAGTGTATTTCGTGGTGACCGCGCTGGCCGATCAGGTCAAGGTCAACGAAGATCAGCTGACTCGAATTATTGCCCCGATTCTCATTGATCTCGATCGATCGGTGAATGGACTTGAGGGTCTGAAATCAGTGCAACTCCAGACTCGTTGGTTCGAGCTCATGGAGCAGAGCCTCAAAAGCGAACTGGCAAATGCCTATGAACGATTGATGATCGATGGCCCCGATTCCATTAGAGATCTAGTTGCCAAGCATGTGCATGAAACTCATGAGGAAGATGTCTTCAGTCGTCTGTTCAAGAAATTCCGCCACAATCCCCGTGCTCAGGCGGGTCTCTTCATCTGGTGCGCGAAGCGTCTCCTGGCCGACAAGGAATCTGCGGAAGCCGAGGGGACGAGTCGCCCTTCCATTGTGGAACAGTTAATAGGACTTCATGAAGTCCTCGGATACCAGGTCAAAACGATTAAGAAGGAGGCCTCCGCCGATCTCCGTGCTCAAATGGCCGCCATTCGACAAATCCTGAAACGAGGAAATCTCAAGTTGTTACGCGAGATCCTGACCGAAACAGATGTGAGTTCGGCAAGGCCTTTGTGGAAAACCATTGAAACAGCCAATATCATCGAAGACCGAATCCGTAAGGAAGTGAACGGTTATCTAATTGCCCATTTCCCCGATATTGTCAGTGGCGTATCCGGAGAGGAACAGGGAGAGGAGGGACCCGCCGTTCCTCTACCCACTAGATTGCTTTGCCTTGAACAAACTCTTGAACTTCAGAAAGAGAAACTCAAGAACCTCAAAGAGGTGGAGATTCCCAAGAATACAGAAGAGATCGAGACCGCTCGTCAGCATGGCGATCTCAAGGAAAACGCCGAGTACCATGCGGCCAAAGAAAAACAGGGTGTCCTTCATTCCCTCACAGGACAACTGACCGAAGAAATCGCCAATGCGTCGGCCATACCGGTCGGCGATTTCACCCGAGATCAGGTTGGTTATGGGACGCTGGTGGAAATTATTCAAGATGGCAGGCCGCGGCATATAACCATACTAGGCCCATGGGAATCCGACCCGGATCGGCAGATCCTATCCTATGAAAGCCCGCTGGGAAGAACCCTGTGGGGGCGGGAAGCCGGTGACCGATTTACCTTTCCGACGGGTGACACCCCGAGTGACATCGAGGTTGTCTCCATCTCAACTCTATCAGAAGCTCCCTCCTTCCAGAATGCCGAGGAGATTAACGTTTAAGGTTTATGGTTGACTCTTTGAAAGGCAGGTGGGCGCTTGTAACCGGCGCCTCAAGAGGGATCGGGTCGGCAGTTGCCCAACGGTTGGCGGGCGAGGGTGTTCATGTCGCTCTCCATTACAGTTCGAGTTTCGCCGGGGTCGAAGAGACCCGGAAGGCTTGCGAGAAGAGTGGTGTAACGACCGAAGTATTCCAATCGGATCTGAGCGACACAGAGGGAGCCGTGTCTCTGGCCGAAGAGATCTCTTCGAAAGAAATCCCCCTTCAACTCCTGGTGAACAATGCCGGGTTTTCACAGGCGGGACCGATCTGGTCCTTCGATGAAGAAGCTTGGCGAAAGATTCAAACTGTGAATCTGGAGAGCCCAAGAATCTTGATTCAAAAGTTGCTGCCACCCATGATTCGGGAGAGATGGGGCCGAATCATTAACCTGTCCTCGATCCTTTCGACCTGGGGTGGGCGAGGGAATTCCTCGTACTGTGTGTCCAAAGCGGCAATCAATGGATTGACTCGTGCTGTGGCGCTGGAAGTAGGACGCAAGGGGATCACCGCAAATGCGATCGCACCTGGATTGGTCGACACCGACATGGCGCGAGAAATGGGCGATGAAATGATGGCCCAGATCATCGAACGCACCCCACTGAAGCGTGCGGCTACGGGCGACGAGATTGCTGAAGCGGTTGTCT
>JAJDBZ010000524.1 GCA_029261095.1 Candidatus Omnitrophota bacterium
TCCGGTAAGCCTGGAAGCGATGTCTATGGCAAGCCGATCGATCCTAAAGAGCCGGACAATTTTTCGATCCCCGCGGGACAAGGCGTCGAGATTCTTGAGGATGGTCACCTTGCGATCGCAAGCGAAGATGGAGCCATCTCGACACAGGGTCAACTGATATCTGTCATTAAGGTTTACCCCGTATCGGGAAACATTTCGTACCGTACCGGCAACATCTCCTTTAAGGGAACGGTGGACATTTCAGGCGATGTCCAAACAGGTTTCCAGGTCAAAGCGGATGGCGATATCCTAGTAAACGGGTTGGTGGAAGGCGCTTTATTGGAAGCAGGTGGTGACATCATGATCCTCGGCGGTTTCCAAGGCGGAGGGAAAGGCACATTGAAAGCCGGGGGTTCGATTAAGGTTCGATTCGCAAATGAGGGAACCCTTGAAGCTGAGCAAGATGTGGTTGCCAATGTTCATTTATTGAACTGTTCGATTCGCGCGGGAAATGAAATTCGAGTCGTGGATCCAAAGGGAGTTATTGCCGGTGGCGATAATCGCGCGGGGAGAGAGATCTTCGCGGCATATTTGGGGACGGACTTGGGGGTGAAAACAAATATCCAGATTGGACTCCCGGACGATCCCGCAGCGGAAATCCATTCCACCGAAAAGGAAATCGAGGAGACCACACAAAATCTCGCCCAGGTCGAAGAGGTCCTCATGAGTCTTGAACAGTACAAGACGGAACAAGGAAACCTCCCACGTGATCGGGAGGAAGACCGCATTCGGACCGTCCGCGAACAGTTCGCAATAATGGGAAATCTGGGGAAGCAGAACAAACGCCTCGTCCAACAAAAAGGTGAGCAGGATTCCGCATTGAATGGGAAGGTCACCGCGAAGTTGATGGCATATTCCGGGGTAACGATCCGGTTTCCAGGAAATGCTTTCCTGGCCAAAAACGACTTAAAATACACCTACTTCAAATCTGTGGATGGAGAAATCCGCAAGGGTGTCCTGTAGATCGGCCTATTTCATGTCAACACGCTTAATCCTCGTTTTGATTCTATTGTTTGGGAATGGGTGCTCCTTCTTTAAGTGGCGCGGTGAAGGGACAATGAATGAGCCGGGAATCGTGATTCTGGAGCGGAAGGCCTCCGCGAATATTCAAGGGTTCAATGTGTACCGCCAAGACCCCGACGATGGAACTGAATCCATGGTCAACAGTCGGATAGTCAAACCCTCCTCGAATATCACTGATGATCGTGGATTGGTCACATACCGTTTAATCGATCGTGGGGTCATTGCCGGTCTCGATTATTATTATGTTTTTGAGGAAATCGCTGAAGATGGAACAAAAACCCGCTGGGACACTCCTCAGCTGATGACCGCCCAATCCCTACAGTCCGCCACCTCGCGGTAGCTGCCGTGAATGATTCAAAACAATATTCCCTTACTCTATTCTTGGTGGCCGGTGCAGTTCTTTTCTCATGCCTACTCGTGGGAGTTCTCCTGCTTTTGCCCACCACCGAGACCTTGAACCTTGCCAATTCATATACTGTCGTTGATTTGAGCCAGCTAGATGGGCGAGCAACTCGTGTGTTCGGGTTCAATGGGATCGGCGATGTCGTGGGAGACTTTGAACTCGAGGATGGAAATAAATCAGCATTCTTGTGGAGTGAACAAGAGGGGCTTCTTGATCTTGGAGGATTGGGTGGAGCCTCCTCAAGGGCTCTCTCGATAAACGACGATCGGACGATTGTAGGGTTTGCACGAAACGCGGAAGGTTTCAACCGAGCGTTCATTTGGGATCAAGAGTCGGGAATCAGCGACCTTGGAGATCTCGGGGGAAAGACGAGCTTGGCGGTCTCTGTCACTCCTCAAGGGACTGTCGTGGGTGAATCGGCCACCGAGGGAACCTCGCCGGTCGGAGCTTTCCAGTGGAGTCCCGACAAGGGGTTTACGAATCTCGGGGATTTGGGGGGAATCTACAGCTCCGCGAGCGTGGGAAACCTTCGCGGGGATGTAGTAGGGAGGTCTCTGCTCGAAGGGCAATCCATCACCCATGGGTTTGTTTGGACCGCATCTGCAGGAATGGTCGATTTGGGATCCTTGGGCCTCAACCTCGGGAGCAACGCCTACTGCATCAACAACCAGTTCTTCATATCCGGATCGGCCGAGTATGAGAAGAACCGGACACGCGCCATTGTTTGGGACGCGAGTCGAGAGATACATGAGTTGGGGACACTGGGCGGTTTGTCTTCTGTGGCGTTTTGTATCAATGACAATCAGGTGGTCGTTGGGTATTCGGAAACGGATGAAGGGTTCCAAGACGAAATGGTGTTGAGGGGACTTGAGCTGTGGGGAGATCTCACGGGACAAAGGCTTACCGAACGTAACTCGCATGCATTCATCTACGACTTGAATGAGGGAAGGATGATCGATCTTAACGATTGTATCGACTCCGATTTGGGTTGGGACCTCATCCAAGCAGTCGGAATTGATAACGATAATCGGATCCTCGCCAACGCAATCCACGATGGAAAGCAGAAGGCCTGCTTCCTGTTGCCTTCATCGACCGAACCTTAGTAACCCTAGAACGGCGCGCCTTCTTCGCGAGTCAATCGATGGAAACGCTCGATGATTCGATTTGTTCTTGATCCTGGTTTTCCATCACCGATCTTGCGGCCATCGACTTCCACCACAGGGATGACCTCGGCTGCGGTCCCTGTCAAGAAACACTCTTCCGCTCCATACACATCGGGGAGTGTGATGTGTGTTTCAAGGCACTCAAGATCGAATTCGGGGGCGATCTCCAAAACAGCAGCTCGGGTAATTCCTGGAAGTGCGCCAAGGAATGTGGCCGGTGTGGAGAGTTTATTCCCCTGGATGATAAATACATTGTCCGCCGCCGCTTCCGCGACATACCCCTCGGCATTCAGCATTAGAGCTTCTTCGAACCCGGACCGTTCGGCCTCCAATTTCGCCAAGATGTTATTCAGGTAGTTCATAGTCTTGGTTTGCGGATCGAGAGCGGAACCGAGATTTCTCCGAGTCGAGACGGTCAGCAAAGCAAGTCCCCGTTCATAAAACTCTTTCGGATAGATTGCCAGTTTGTCGACGATACAAATGATGCTCGCTTTTGGGCAACTCTTTGGGGCCAACCCCAATGTTCCGACGCCACGCGTCACATTCAGGCGAATGTAGCCATCGGAGAGGCCATTCCGTTTGCAAGTTTCGAGAACGATCTTCTCCATCTCTTCAATGGGAGTTCCGATGTCGAGGTTGATATACTTGGCCGAACGGTAAAGACGGTCAAGATGCTGTTTCAGACGAAAAACCTTGTTGTGGTAAATCCGAATCCCCTCGAAGATCCCATCTCCATAAAGAAGTCCGTGGTCGAAGACTGATATTTTGGCATCTTCCTTCGCGAAGAATTCACCGTCGATATAGATTTGCATCGCCTTCCTGTTCCCTTCGTCGTATCGTTTTGTGGGTCCACTTCAAACCGCGTTTTCACCCGTTTCGCCAGTTCGAATCCGAACCGCCTCTTTGAGTTCGCTTACGAAAATTTTTCCGTCTCCGATGTTACCGGTACAAGCTGCTTCTCGAATGGCAATGGTCACCTCGTTTTCGATCTCATCGGTTACCACGACTTCCACTTTCATTTTTGGAAGGAGGTCGACCACATACTCATTCCCTCGAAAAAGTTCGCGGTGTCCTTTTTGGCGCCCGAACCCGCGGACTTCGGTGATTGTCATCCCGTGGACGCCCAATTCGGATAGCGCGTCCTTAACCGCATCCAGTTTAAACGGTTTGATAACGGCCTCTATTTTGACCATCGAATGCAATCTCCTTTTGGATCGCCAGCGACCGGGGTCTGCTGTAGCTACTGGGGCGGTTTAATGATCCATGGCTACCAAGGAATCATCGAACTGGAGGATCCCTCGCGAGGTAATTCATGAACACTTAAACGTGGGAGTCTACTAGAGAGTCGACTCGGTGGCCAAGACCACTTGGTCTTTCCCGTTTTCCTTGGCGCTATAGAGAGCCTTGTCGGCCAGTCGGATCAGATCGTCGACGGTTTGTGCATCGCGTGGACAGGCTGCGACACCTATCGAGATGGTCAACGGATGCGAGGAATCGACTGGGATATTTTGATGACGAATCTGGTTGCACATTCTCTCGAGAATGGGTTCGGCCTGGTGAGGAGTGGTTACTGGAAGAACGATGGCGAATTCTTCTCCGCCAAACCGGCACACAGTATCAGCTGCTCGGGTGGAAGAGGTAAAAATTCGGGCGATTGCTTTCAAAGCCTCGTTGCCCGCACTGTGTCCATAGGTGTCGTTCAATGTCTTGAAATCGTCGAGATCGATCATTGCCAATGTGAGGGGGTGTTTGTACCGAACGCTACGCGAGATCTCTCTTTCCAATAGATTCATCAAGTACCGATAGTTGTGAAGACCGGTGAGCTCGTCGCGGATGGTCATGTCTTCCAGTTCATTTCGAACTTTCCGGATCTCTGTCTCAAGCTCGTCATTTTTGCAGGCGAGCTCCTCTAGCAGCCGAGAATTCTCATGGAGCAGTATGCTGTGCCGTACACCGTTTCGCACGACCCGCCTCAGACGGTCGAAGTCGATTGGTTTCTCGAGAAAATCGAAAACCCCATGGCGAATGGCCTCGAGCGAGGTGTCCAAAGAAGCGAACCCCGTCATCACGACCACTTGGGTTCCCTCGATTTCTTTCGCTTGGCGAATCACTTCCCATCCGCTTACAGGACTCATTCTGAGATCGGCTAAAACGAGATGAAATTGTTTGGACTCGAGAAGTTCTTTGGCTTCTCCCCCATCGCGAGCGGTGGTCACACCGTACCCCCATTCGCTGAGGAATTCTTTGAGGAGATCCAAAATGGCCAGACTGTCGTCGACCACAAGAATGGCGGGGGTCAATCCTTTGAAAAGTTCCGATTCGCTTTCAGACATTGTTTAACGCCTTTAGTCTAACAAGGATCGGCGATAATTGGGGGTTTTTTTACAACTATTGTGGACTTTTCTCAGGTAGGGATCAAACCCGACTTCCTCCGTCGATCACCAATATTTGGCCCGTCATGTACGAAGAAGCCGAACTGGCGAGGAAACAAACCGCCTCGACGATCTCCTCGGGTTGGCCGTGACGGCCCAGCGGGACATTCTGGATAAAATGGTCGTAGTGCTTCTTAGATTGGAAAAGAGCCTCTGAGAACTTGGTTTCGATCAGGCCGGGCGCGATCGCGTTGCAACGAATGCCTTGTTGGCCCAGCTCCTTGGCAAGCACTTTGGTCATCATTAACAGTGAAGCCTTGCTCACAGAATAGGCTCCCAAACCTGGCGCGGGTTCGATCCCCGCGACGGAAGCGATGTTGATGATGCTCCCCGAACCCTGTTCGGCCATTCCTGGAACGAATTTTTGGATCAAATCCAAGGGACCCGTAACATTGGTGGAATGAATCTTGTCCCAGACCTCGATTGAGGTTTCAGCTAGAGGTGTCATGACCGGATTGGTGGCGGCATTGTTGACGATCACATCCAGTCCCCCCCACGAGGATTGGATCGATTGAAAGAGATTCTCGCGATCGTCAGGTTTGCCGTTATGACAGGGGATGGGAAGAACTTCCGCTCCCAGCCCGGAAAGCTTCTCGGCGATGGGCTCGAGCGATTCCATCTTTCTACCAGTAATGGCGACTTTTGCCCCTGATTTGGCGAAAGCTGTCGCGATCGCCTCGCCGATCCCGCGTGTGGCCCCGGTAACCAGAGTTCTCTTGCCTGTGAGTTCCCCTTTCCAATCCGCCATGATTAAAAGACCTTCTTGATCGATTTATCCCGTTTGTCCCAGATCGATTCTTTGAGTTCGCGCCAACCGATTAGTGTGATGTTCTCTTTCTCGAGGTGTTCTTTCATCTTCGGGTCGGTGAAGATTCGATACTGCTGGTCTCTGGCCCAGTGACGACCCGTGACGTTCTTAAATTCGGGTGAGTCGATTCCGAGGTGGAGAATCATCAATGTCACGCCGGTGGGTAAGTCGGAAATGACTTTTGTATAATTCTGGAAGCCCTCCTCGTAGGTATCTCCCACGTGTTCTTGCTGAATCAACATGTCCAGGAGAGGGAAACCCGCCGCCTCGAGTTCATCCGCGACCTCTTGTTTGTAATAACCCAAAGCGGGGTGCACTCCTTGAAGAGCGGGGTTGTATTTAAAGACCATAAACGGGAGGTCGTTCTTGAGAGCGAGGTTGCAAGCGATTTTGAAATAGACCCCGTTGTAGTAAAGGGTGCCCATGTGCGAATCCAGGTGAGTGGGCTCATGGCCGAGCTTCCTCGAGAGATCGATCTGCGCCTGGAGTTCTTTCTCGATCTCCTCTGTGGCGTTGGTTACCCCACGGTATACCTGCATCACGTTCCGCCACATGTACCCTTCGTCGTCAACGAGACCCGGGACCACACTCCTTCCGGCGACTGGCGGCCACCGATAAACCGACCATTCGGATGTGAGGGTGAGATGCAACCCCATGTCGAGATCGGGGTTCTTTTTACAGTGCTTCACAGTTGCGGGAAACCATGAACAAGGAACCATCGCGGATCCGCAGGTGACCCACCCCTTTTCCATGGCCTGGATACTTCCATCCTCGGCGGCCCACGACATGCCGACATCATCCGCGTGAATGAGCAGGACTCTGGCGTCTTGTGGAAGCCCGAGAGCGGTGAGGGTTTTATTCTCCGCCTGAACGCAGGTTGTAGCGAAAACGCAGACTAAAGAAAGAATCATCCATCGATTATTAAACAAGGATCCATCCACCTTTCAAAGAGAAAATCAGCTAGATTTCTACCCAACCTTCACATAGAAACCACACGTGGTTCCGGTGGATTTGGCGAAATCAGACAGCGGTTAAACGTTACAATAGATCAAATGAGAGGATTCGAGAATGAGCAAGGGGCTGGATAGCCCCCATTTGACAAAAATTCGGCATCCATCAGACGCGGATCAAGAAACTCCCACTGGCACCTTGCTTGGCGATCCGATCGCTTCATCGATCATAGTGGCCAATTCGGGAAGACGAAATGGTTTTTCCAGAAAGGGGGTACGATGGGTACTCACAAATGTGGAGACCTCTTTTGTGAAGGAAGTTCCGGTAATAAGGATAAACTTCTCGGCCAAATCCGGCGATTCTCTCACCATTCGGTCATAGAACTCGATACCATTGAGCAGGGGCATCGAGTAATCGCTGATCACCAAGTCAAAACTGCCCGCCTGAACCTCTTGAAGCGCCTCGAATCCGTTTTGGACTGCCTTGGTTCGATACCCCAGCTTATTCAAAAATGTGATAAGGACAGACCGAACGGGCTCTTCGTCGTCGGCGATTAATATTCTGTGAGTTGATGGTGATATCTCGTTTGATTCGGTACCGATCATGGCAAAAAATCTCCCCTCTTTTCACACACGCTTGCTTTCCAAGTAATGTTGAAGAATCAACTGTGCCGCGACCTGGTCGACCAATCCCTTATCCCGCTTCTTTTTCTTCGGGGCTTCCCTGGTAACCCGTTGCGCCATGGTCGATGTAAATCGCTCGTCAAATGTTTCAACTACAAGATCCGGCCAAGAAGACCGAATTTTTTCCAAGACAGTCTGGACTTCCCGCCAGGAGTCGCCGCGTTGTCCTTTCAACCCGATCGGTAAGCCAAGGACAATCGTCTCGACTTGATACTCTTCAACAATATTTGCGAGTTTTTCGTAGAAGAGTTGATCGGGTTTTCGTTGCAAAGTAGAGAGTGGTTGTGCGGTCAGCCCCAATGGATCGCTGACGGCTACCCCAACCCTTACAGTCCCCACATCCAGCGCGAGAACCCTGAACACTCCCGGCCCTGAATTCATACGTTATTACTTTAATGTATGGAAAGTGTGGTGTCAAGAGTTAGTTACAGAGAGGAATAACTGTTAATTCACAGCTTTTCCACAACTCAACACCCTGATTTTGCTTCCCTTAATCTCTCGCCTGTGAAAAGTTGGGTGTGAAAACCGGCTGTTTTTGCATTGATTTTTCATAGAATTCTTAACTTTACCGCCTGTTATTTCATGACGTAACCCACTGTTATGATACAATTTAGAGATCAAATTCTCCAGCGAAAATATTTTCTTGAAGAAGTCTTTCGAGAATGCATAGGGTCTTCTATTCACTTGGGAACCGGTTTAAAAAAGGGGAGAAGAATTGGGGATGGGTGGGGATGGCCGAGAAGACGATTTCAAAGAATTTACCCTATAGTTTTGAAGCCGAGCGCGCTGTACTCGCCGCGATGCTTCACGATTCCGACGCACTCCTTTCGGGTCTCGAAGTGTTGCGCGAGGCCGATAGCCTAGCGAAGCAAGACAAAAGAGACCCAAAATCGAAAAGGAAGAACCTCGAGGGCGCAACCCTCTTCTTTCACGCTCCCTACCAGCACCTCTTTGACCTCGTCGTTCACCTCGAAGCGGAAGGGGTGAAACCGAATTTTGTCTCCCTCCTGGAAGCAGCCAACAAACGCAACCTATTGGATCAGATCGGTGGATCATCGGC
>JAJDBZ010000525.1 GCA_029261095.1 Candidatus Omnitrophota bacterium
CGGGAGAGTGTTCAATCAACGCGGAGTTTGGAAACGGATTCGCGCCGGCCACCCAAGCAGTCTCTCGATACTCCTGGAAGAGCGAGGGGACCGCTCCCCCATAGAACACGGGGATGAAATCTTGGTCGGCCAATCCGCGCAGGTGGTCGTGGTTTTTCTCGGAGGAGTCCATTGCCACCACCGCATCGACCCCGACGCCCTGGTTGAGAAGGGTTCTCGCCGAGGTGTCGCAAGCGATGACTAGAACCTCTTCCTGAGTTTCGCGGAGCAGGGGGATCAAAGTGCCCAACGAGGGTCCCGCTCCGGCTACGACCGTGGGCGTCCCCTTCATCTTTTCAAACAGGAGTCCGATCCCGGGTCTGGCTGTGAGGGTGGACCAGTTCTCCCAGAGGTTTTCGGGGCGGGGGTACATATTGAATATTTCGCGTGAGAGAGGCTCCGCCATCATCGGAAACACCCGTGTGAGCGCGGTGAACCAATCGCGGGGAAAGGTCGGGTTTGGGAAAAAGGCGCCATGGTTGGCGATGATCCGAATCCGGGGGGAGGAGAGGCCTGTCTGGACAAGCCAGTCACGGCACCGAGTCGCGGCCTCCTCGGGTGAATCGGTCAGGAGAATGGTCACCTTTGGGTGCATCAACAATTCCTCGGCCAGGGGTGAAGCGAGCCAGACCGCGAAGGTGTGCGGGTCGCGTTCGGGAATGAAGAACCGTGTCCCCGACTCCGCTGTTTCGATGATATCCCGGTTGAGATATCCCAACCCGAGTCCATGAAAGAGACAGATATCCGATCGATCTCGGTGTCGTTGTTTCCACCAGTCGCGCGCTTTCCCGAGCGGGTCTTCAAAGTGGTTCAAGATTCCTTGCTGGCCGGATGGCGCGCCATAGAGAAGAGTCGCGGCGCCCTCACCGAACCGAATGTACTCATGCGAAGGGGGTAACTTGTAGGGATCTTCGGGGAGGTGTTCTCTCCCGCTCCATCCTTTCTTTGCGAACATCTGTTTCAATTTCTCGACCTGGCGGACTTCGGTTGGGCTCAATTTCGAGGGAATCGCGGGATTCAAGAAGATGGGTTCGGCTTGAGTGGGCATCGCGGTGTAAATTAACCCTTCTGGGTCTTTCCCGAAAGCCTCCCACTGGCGGGGTTATATCGATCTTCTCCCCTCCCTTTATGGGAGGGGTCGGGAGAATCACCCCCACCTAACCTCCCCCCTCAAGGGGGAGGAACCAATAGTTGTGAGTGGTATCATGTCATCATGAAAATCAAAGCGCGACTTTACCTTCCTGACAGGGTTCATGAAACTTCACCCTCTCTTGATGGCGAGTCGGCTCATTATCTGGTTCATGTACTCCGTTCAGAAATCGGCGATGGCGTCGTCTTCTTCGGATTGGAAGCGGTCGAGTCCGTCTATCGGATTGAATCGATCGAGCAAGGGGTTGTTCACCTCGAACTTGTGGAGAAAAGAGAGGTCCACACCGAATCCCCTGTCGATCTCACTCTGGTGGTCGCTGTCGGGAAAGGGAAGAAACTCGAGGAGATTGTCGAGGCAACTACCGCCCTCGGGATCAAACGCATCATACCGTTCGTTGGAAGAAATTCGGTAGCCAAGAAGAGCAACCCAAGACTCTTGGAGCGTCTTCAGTTGATCGCCTTGGAAGCTTGCCGTCAATCCCGACGCACCACACCGCCGGAGATTCTTCCAGTTCTGCCGAAACTGGAGGCAGTCTTCGATGCGATCTCTCTGAGGAAAGGGACTTGGGTGGTTTTTGACGAAGCCGGTGGAGAGACGCCTTCGGGCATCATCTCCAGAGGCGATCCGACTTCCGCCTGGGTGCTCTTTTGCGGACCCGAAGGCGGTTGGAACCCGAAAGAAAGAGAACTGTTAGAAAAGGGCGGTTGCGCCCGAGCCTCTTTGGGCCCGCGAGTGCTCAGGACAGAGCTGGCAGCGGTAGTCGCAGTGGGGGTGTTTGAGAATTTGTTGGCGCACTCTTTAGAAAGCGAGTCAAAGTAAGTTCTTGTAGACCTTTCCTCGCGAACCTACTCTAATGACATCGATGACGAGCACCTCCTTGTCGACCGTATAGACCACCCGGTATTCGCCCACTCGTATTCGATGGGTGGATTCCATCTGACTCATTTTTCGAGATCCCGAGGGAAATGGATCCGTCACAAGCTGCTCGACCGCGTGGATAATCCTTGGAATGTGTTCTTTGGAGATTTGTTTGCTGATCTCTTCCAACGAATCTCATAAGAGGCCATCTTCACGCAACTCTTTCAGAACTTCATCGTGGGAGACCGTGGGTTCCTCTCTTCTTTCGGCGAGCTTGGCGAGATCGTCTAAATCTTCCAACAATTCCTCGAATTCTTGGATGGGAAGAATGACGGACTCTGGCTCTCCATTAGGGCCGGTAATATAGGATGGATTAAGGTTCTGTAGATTCATCGATCTTTTCTCTCCGGATATTTTACCATATCCCTATCAAGTCGCAATTGCGAGAGGACGAGTCATCGACCCGGTGACATTCCCCTCCGTCTCGGCTTTCATACCCATCATGACTCGGGACCACCTCCGTCCAGCCATTCTTCTCTTCCTGCTTTCGATCCTCCCCTTCCTCCCGGTCCTGAAAGCTGACTACCTGAACTGGGATGATAATCTCTATTACACCGAGAACCCGGCCATCGAATCGCCGGGCGGGTGGAAAATCTATTTGAGCCGTTTCACCACCGACGCCAATGTTTATCCCGTCGTCTTTCTTTCGTTCAAGATCGAGAACCTGTTGTTTGGCGAGAAGGCGATGGTGTCACATGCCATCAACCTTATCCTTCATGGGCTCGTGTCAGTCGCGGCTTTCCTTTTACTTATCCGGTGGGTGTCGGATTGGAAGATCGCATTTTGGGCGGGGTTGCTCTTCGCGGTCCACCCGCTCCAAGTCTCCACTGTCGCCTGGGTGGCGGAACGGAAATCGCTGCTTGGGACACTCTTTTTCTTGCTGGCCTTGATCGCCGCCGGGTCGAAAAAGCCCGCTGTCCTTTGGATGAGCCTACCCGCGGTCGCGCTCGCCTACCTCTGCAAGTCGCCGCTTGTGGTCTTCCCGGCGGTCCTGATTGGCGCGGATCTTCTCTCCTCCACCCGCCCAGGAATGAATTCCAGGGCTAACCATACGAAGTCCCTTTCGGGACTCAATGAGGAGAGTCCCTTTAGTGGACTTCGTATGGTCAGCGCCGATTTTCGAACCCGGCGCGCGCTTTGGGGGGCGCATCTCCTCCTGGCCGCTGGGTTCGCTTGGATCTACTCCGCTCGCGAGGTGAGCCAGGATCTGTCGATCTCCGACAAACTCGAACTCATCCCTCGAACCCTTTGGCATTACCTTTCCGAGTGGGCCCTACCCAACCAGTTGGTCCCCCTCTACCCGAAATGGGAACTGACCGGCGAACCGCTCGCCATGTTCGGATGGATTCCGATCATGGCGTTCGTTATTGCGATGCTTTTATTTCGCAAACGGATCGATCCGAACGAATGGTTCGGTGTCCTCCTCTTCGCGATCACTATTGCTCCCGCTCTCGGGATCGTCTCCTTCGGCTACCAAAAGCATTCTTATGTTTCGGATCATTTCATGTACCTCCCGGTTCTGGGTCTTTCCATCTTACTAAGTTCATTGATGACTCGAATCTCTCTTGGACGAAAATTGTTCTTCCCAATTCTTTGCGTGAGTCTCGCGATCCTATGGGGGATGATCTCCTGGCAGCAATGCAGATATGTTTGGAATAATCCGACTGCTTTTTGGCAAACAGTCCTTCGCGCCGATGAAGAGAGCTGGACCGCGCATGAGAATCTCGCGACTTACCTCGATGGACAGGGCGAGATCGAAGAGGCATTCAATCACTACCGAAAAGCGGTCGAGATCGACCCCACAGAACCGATCGGATGGATCAACCTGGGTCGGAATTTGATTGTACAGGGACTCTATCCCGAGGCGGCTCGCGCTCTAGCGAAAGCCATTGACCTGAATGTCTATTATGTGGAGGCGCACCTCTTCCGCGCCGAAGCCTTTCTACGCATGGGTGAGGAACAGAAGGCGGTCGACCAGTTCCATAGCGCGATCGCCGTGCGTGGCGGGAATGCGGAGGCGCGGCTCAAGATCGCCGATCTCCTCCTCCATGCCGAGGATCGCCAGGTTTGGAATCCCGTGCAGGCCCTGCGATGGTTAAGACCCTTTATTGATGCTCCACCATCTCAATCGAGCCAAATCGCATGGAGTCTAATGGCCGAAGCTCATGCCCGATTGGGTGAATTTGAGGAGGCTGTTTCATTTGAAAGACGAAGGTTGGATTTCATTTCGGACCCGACTTCCGAAGTGGCAGGTCAAATTGAAAGGCGAATCGGCTTCTACCAACGGAGATTGGCACCGTGAATCTATCGAACTTGGCACGTTACCCCCAGTAGGCGATTCCTCACTCCTCCGTATAAAACCAACCAATCGGAATCGACCGAAATCTCGAGGAGATCTGGGTCGTGTCCTCGTTCCAGACATAATACGAAAGGAGTGCCCGCCCGTTCGCAAAATCGAGGCTGGTATAAGAGTAAGTCTCCTTCGGGTTGTCTTCGAGGTTGCGTTTAAACCTCCAAGTCCTCCCTTCGTCGGTGGAGACTGCGGCGGTCAGTGGATTCCGTTTGCCGCTATGGCCGGCGCCCCTGGTGTAGTTGTCATTCCAGATGAGGAGAAGATCTCCGGTCGAAGGGATTCGCCTAAGAGTTGCCGGGGATTCCGGAGCTCGCACCCCCCAAGATTTGGGGTCGCTCCAGGTCTCTCCTCCATCTTCCGAATGGCTGACTGCGATATGCCCGAGCTGGGTGCGGATGAGCATGAGGACTCTACCATCCTCCAGTTCAAAAACTTCCGGTTCCATCGCCCCACGTTGCGCATAATCCACCTGATCCTCGCTCGCCTTCCATGTCTTCC
>JAJDBZ010000526.1 GCA_029261095.1 Candidatus Omnitrophota bacterium
TCGAAAACCTGCTGAATCGTTTCTGCCGACATCCCCATGCCAGTGTCGGAGACTTGAATGCAAGCAAAATTTCCAGGGCCAAGTTCCATGCCCGGATGGGTCGCTTGAGAATCGCTTGGGTGATAAAGGTTTCGAGTGCGAATGGAGAGAGTCCCTCCATCTGGCATCGCCTCGTTGGCATTCATACAGATGCTGAGAAAGACCTGCTGAATCTGCATCGAATCCGCTAAGACAGGACCGATCTCTGGATCGCAATCGAAATCCAATAGGATGTTGGGACCGAGCGAGCCCTTGACCATTTCGATTGAATCGAGAACGAGGCGATTTAGATCTGTCTGTTTGGGTTGATGAATTCCAGCCCTTGAATAATCGAGCAATTCTTTCGTGAGATGCGCCAATCGCTCCGAAGAGGAAACAATACTGGACAACATCTCGGATGCATCGGAATCCTCTGGAACTTCGTCTTTTAAGAGTCCCGCATTTCCCATAATTCCCAGAAGGATGTTGTTAAAATCGTGCGCAATCCCTCCCGCCAGTGTGACTAGTGTTCTTTCTTTTTGTTTCTCAAAGAGGCTTCTTTCCATTACCTTGCGTTCGGTAATATCCCGGAGAATTCCCTGGATCCTACGTTTCCCATCTAACTGAATGACATCGAAACTTCCTTCAACGGTCAAATTGGAACCATCTTTCTTGATGACACGAAACTCATAAGTCCGTGGAACGCTCTTTCCTTGAAACCGAAGTTGGTTGTTCTCAATGACCTGTTCACGGTCCTCTTCGTGGATCAGGTCGAGTAGATTGAGTCTTGAGATCTCTTCAGCCGAGTATCCTGTCGTTTCATGAAACTTTTCGTTTTGGAGAATCGGGCGGACATTTTCATCGAACACAGCGATACTGTCGTTGGCCATTTCGAAGAGGACCCGATACCTCTCTGCGCTCTCCCGTAACTTTTCTTCGGCTTTCTTCTTTTGCGTGATGTCTCGAAAAAAACCTTGGATGCCAATGATCCGTCCCTCTTTTTTCATGACATCGAAGCTCGCCTCGAATTGAAGAATCCTCCCGTCTTTGTGGTGAATTCGAAATTCATAAGAACGTGGAACGTCTTCCCCAGCAAGCCGTCTTCTGTTGTTCTCAACCATCATCCGACGATCCTCGGGCAAAACAAACCTGAGTGGATCGACTTCCAAAAGTTCTTCTTGGGTATATCCGATGAGTTCAGCAAACCTCTTGTTGGTCAGGATCGGTCGAGTGTGTTTGCTTCCATAGATTGCGATTCCTTCCTCAGCCCCTTCAAATAAAAGACTGTATCGCTCCTCACTCTCCCGCAATGCCTCGTGCGCCATCTTTCTTTCAGTAACATCTCGCACGGCGACCTGTATTCCGATGATCTGGCCCTCTTTGTAAACAGGGTCGAAACTTCCCTCAACATCGATCGTAACTCCATTTTTGCATCGTGCTCGAAATTCATAGGTGCGTTCGATCTTCTCACCACGAAACCTCTTTTTCGCATTGGCAAGAATTCTCTTCCGGTCCATGGGATCCACCAGATCGATAAATGACATCCTGGAAAGTTCTTCACGTGTGTAACCAGATACCTCGCATATGTGCTCATTGATCAGGGAGGGAGTCAGGTCTCTCTCCAGGTAAACGATCCCGTCTTTTGTTCCATCGAAAAGAATCCGGTACCGCTCTTCGCTTTCGGAAAGAAGTCGATTCAACTCTTCTCGCCGTCGAATTTCGCTTTCGAAAAAGACGTTGATGATTAAGACCGAAGTGAACACGAAGACAAAATCGATTGAAGTGGAGGACAAGGGATCGGAGTATTGGATCCAGCTACCCCCGAACCCGATAACGAACAAGACCCCAAGCATGGCGCGGTACAGAATTCGTTCCTTACGGAGGCTGTAAAAAAATATCGGGAAGAGGGTGAGGGCATACCACCACTCACTAAAATCCCAAAAGAGGACTGTTGAACAGATTCCTAATGTCCCTAGAAAGAATGCACCCAAGATGACGAGGTTGGCGAATCGACTAGGGTTCATGAAGCTTTATCAGATTCCTTTGTTCTTAATGCTCATCGCTCAATCTATTCATTGATTCCTATTATAAACTAAATTTCCGTATGATCAACTTTTTAAGAACAGGGTGGTTCGTTCTTAACGGTGCAATGTAACGTTGCATACCATTAGACTCTGTTTACGGTTATTTCTTTGACATTGCAATTTCAATCTTTAGAGAGAACAAAGACAGACCTTACCCCAATCGTTACTTTTTGAATCGACACCAAGCAATCATACAAAAAATAAATGACAGGCATTACGCGTTCGATATAGCCTATTTCCAGGGTATCAGAACGCAATCAGGGGAACAGAAAAGCACAAAACTGAGTTGGCCTCCCAATTGCACAAACACAAGCCGTGATCATTGGGATCACCCCAAGAATCACGGCCAATTACCTCATCTCTTGTTGGCCCGGCGTCGTGCGTTGTTCCGCAAGGACAACGCCTAGGCGAGGCGGCGCCGGGCCGCTTTATTTTTTACGAGAGAGGACCCCCATCATTCGTCCATTCGGTGTCTCTCCCCTCCGATGTGAGAACAATGTTGTCTGTTCGAATGTGCACAACCCCGGGCTTTCAATGTTCTCAGGATCGACACCGGAATCCACCCATTGATGCCGGATCAATTTTGGTAAGTCGATCCGCAATGGGTCTTCCAAGGTAAACCGATCCCCCCATTCCCGCTTGAAAGATTCCCAGATGTCCGGTCCCACTTCGAAACACTCCCCGCAAATCAGCGGACTGATCCAGACAACCAATTCTTTCGGTGAAATTCCCCATCCGTTCTCGAAGGCTTTCGCCGCATGGAAAGGCATGTTCGCAAAAACTCCACGCCAACCCGCATGAAAAGACCCGATGACCTGACCCTCTCGGTTGGAAACGAGAAGGCAGGAGCAGTCCGCCACCATAATCGCCAGGGGGAGATCCGCTTCGGATGTGATGAGCCCATCCGCGGCGGGGAGCGAGGTCTCGAAATCCAAAGCGCCAGCCCCTTTGTCCGCGGAAGAGACAGTGCGAATGACGGTTCCATGTTCTTGGTAGGAAAAAGTCAGGTCTTGAGCGGAGATTCCGATCTTCTCGGTGAATCTCTTTCGATTCTCCCTGGCGGATTCCGGGTCACCCTGACTGAGCGAGACGTTTCCGTTGTCCGGGAGATCGGAGTTCCGTGTTGTGAAACCATGGACAAGGTGGGGTATTTGGGAGAGGAGTTTTGACTGGAGCAGACTCACAGTTCCTCGATTTTCTTCAAGAGATCTTCATCCTTCAGGTGATAGGAATGGGAATCATCCGGGAACGATTGGTCCTGAACTTCCTGGATGAACTCTTTCAGGGCCTCGTCGATGGTTTGGGCAAGTTCGGCGTAACGTTTCGCGAATTTCGGTTTGAATGCGGTGAAGAGTCCGAGGAGGTCATGAGTCACCAACACCTGGCCATCGCAGTGGGGCCCCGCGCCGATCCCCAGAGTAGGGATGGAGACTGCTTCGGTGATTTTCTTTCCGACCGATTCGGGGACTGCCTCGACGACGACGGCGAAGGCGCCCGCTTTTTCCACTGCGCGCGCGTCCTCGATGAGTTTCCGGACATCGTCCATGGCTTTCCCACGGCTGGCCCGGAACTGGCCGGTGAGGAGGACCGACTGGGGTTGCACCCCGATGTGGGAGATGACCGGTATTCCCGCGCGGCTCAGGGCTTGGATGGTTTCGGCGACATCCACCCCGCCCTCCAGTTTGACCGCCTCGGCCCCGCCCTCCTTGATGAGTCGACCCGCATTGCGGACCGCCTCTTCGCGCGAGATCTGAAACGACATGAAGGGCATATCCCCAACGAGAAGGCCTCGTTTGACCGACCGACGCACGCAGCGCAGGTGGTAGAGGATATCCTCGACAGTCACCGGCAGGGTGTTCTCATGTCCCTGAACGAGTTGTCCGAGGGAATCGCCCACGAGGATGAGGTCGATGCCGGCCTGATCGAGAAAACCGCCAAAGGTGGCGTCATAGGCGGGTAGAAGCGTCAGTTTATGGTCGTCGCCCTTGCGTGAGCGGACCCAATCGGGTGTTACTTTGTCTGAAGTCATGGGTCATAATCTAATGAAATTCAGTTGCCTTGACAAAGGGCGGACCGTTTTGTACCACTATCCGCTGCTCTGAATCAGGGGCGACGTGGCCAAGCGGTAAGGCAGGGGCCTGCAAAGTCCTTATCCCCGGTTCGAATCCGGGCGTCGCCTCCAAAGTTTTCCTCGAATAATCACGTCCTCAAAACACACTCACGCTGGGCCTTTCGGCGTTTGGGGGGTGACTCCCTGCATGGGGAACCGTTATCTTTCTCAATCCAAAACCC
>JAJDBZ010000527.1 GCA_029261095.1 Candidatus Omnitrophota bacterium
ATTAGACCCAAGCAACGGTTTTTGGTATGGTTCGCCCCTTTCGATGAATGACGATGACGGAATCAACCATGGGAAATGAGACAACGGCTTACGAATCGGAAGTGCAACGGCATTTCGCGCGAAATTACACCGTGCACTGCCTGGAGGGTGGGCTCTTCATCGGTGGAATGGCCTTTGTCGCCCCCAATACCGTACTCCCAAAAATGGTGGAATCGCTGGAGGGACCCACTTGGTTGATCGCTATTATTCCGATGATGATGAATCTCGGTTTCGTCGCCCCAACTCTATTTACCGCGCACTTGGTGGAACGGCTACATTCGGTCAAACCCGTCCTGCTTTTTACCGGGTTTTTCCAAAGGTTCTCGTTTCTTGGGACAGGGATTGTCTTGTACTACTACGCGGACACACACCCAGAATGGGCGCTCGCAGCTATCGCTCTTGCTCCGCTCATTTCCGGATTGTTCGGCGGGTTTACAATGACCGCCTGGTTGGAGCTCGTGGCGAAAACAATACCCGAGAATCGGCGGTCCTCTGTCTGGGCCATTCGATTCATTATCTCTTCGTTAATCGGAATCGGTGCGGGGAAAGTGGTATCGTTCGTTCTCGAGCATTACCCTGGGCATGAGGGTTACGCGATTCTCCACTTCATCTTATTCGGATTCCTGATGGTGTCATACGGAATTTTCGGAATGGTTCGCGAAACCACCTCCAATGTGGAAAAGAACCACGCGCCCTCAACCGACCTCCGTGAGAATTTGAAAACGGTTCCATCATTGATCCGGTCGGACCCTGTGTTGAGGAATTATCTGGTGACGCGCGGATTGATGAATGGGATATTCATTATGATACCGTTTCTTTCGATTCACTCCCTTCGAGTTTTAGACAAACCAGAGAGTTTCCTGGGCCCTCTATTGATGGCGCACATGGTCGGAGGGATTTTCGGTAATGTGTTGTCTGGATATGTCGGTGACACCATAGGCGGAAAGGTCGTGATGGTCGCGAGCCGTTACTTATTCATCTTAATGGCGATCTGGGCTTCGTTCGCATCGACGGAATGGGAATTCCTGGCATTGTTTTTCATATTCGGCGCCGGGTTCTATGGCAACCAAGTAGGAACCACTACCCTCTGCATTGAGATATGCCCCACCGAAAGGAGAGCAACCTATCTGGGGATCATGGCAACCCTGACCGCTCCCACTCTGATCCTCGCCTCTATTCTGAGTACAGCCCTGTGGGGGTGGAAAGAAAACTATTCCCTCCTGGCTTTGGCCACAGGAATCTCCATGCTCGTCTCATTGGTTTATCTGGCGCGAATTGAGGAACCCAGAAACAGATCGCTCGGGCATCAAACCCTTTAACTATACCCTTGTTGGAGAGTCGATCCGATGCCCTGCTCGTGGATCGGACCCTGACTGATTACCAACAGGATTCGAAATGAAATGAACCCACCCCTTTCGAACAGGACAACGCTGTCCCAAATCGTATCAAACCGTTAGTCGCCGACGCGCGTAGCCTTACATTTCCTCCGATAAGATCCATCCTTTTGGAATTCGACCAGATGGCACCCGGATTGCTAATATCCAATCCATTCTGGGGAAGATCTTTCTCCCCTTTTGCCATTCTCGCCATTTTTTGGCTCCGAAGCGAGAATCGAAATTTCGCAGGTTCGGAGGAGTAATAGGTCATGCTTCCAAAAGAAGGTAGCCGAGTCACCGTTGAGGTATATGTCAGAACCCCCCCAGTTCGTTTCGATTCAAAAGTCGTTTCGCTGTCGGATCATGCAATCTCCATTGCTGCACCAATGGTGAACGGTAAAAAAGTCGCAGTCCCGGCCGGAACGCAGATCAGGCTTTCCTCTCCTACCGCGAACGGAATTATCCAGGTCAACACTCATGTGGAACGAGTTCATTCGAAATCCGGGGTGCATTGGGTTCTCGAAGACCCCGGTATCTCGGGGATCAATCATATCGACCGACGATGCCTTTCTCGAATTCGGGTCGATCAATCAATACAATGGGCCACCCACGATGATGTTGGACCGAGAAAAGGCGAAGGCCCGATGCGACTTCTTAACATCAATTCGGGAGGAGCACTCGTCAAAGTTTATCAGGATCTTACGATGGATCAGGAAGTGGTCATGAACCTTACTGCTCTGGTCGAGGAAGAGGATAGGATGGGAGTGAAAGATTTTGCAATTCCCGGGAAGGTTGTGCGGTCCGCCTGCTTGAACCGTTACGGTCTCCAATTGGGTCGCCTTACAGGCGAAACCCGTGCACTGTTCTTAAAGACCCTTCATCAATTGGAAAGGAAACTTCTCAGGAATCCGGAGTTGGCAATCGCTACGCCAGCACTTCCGTAACCGGTTCCCCACCGACATCGGTCAAGCGGAAATCCCGACCTTGGAACCGATAGGTGAGTTTCTTATGATCGACGCCCAAGCAATTCAGAACAGTTGCTTGGAAATCGTTAATGTGGACAGGTCTGTCTACAATGTTGTAACCAAACTCATCGGTGGCTCCTAAATTGACGCCCGGTTTGATTCCGCCCCCCGCCATCCATACCGTAAAGGCTTTCATATGGTGGTCGCGACCATAGTTGCCGTTCGACATGTCCCCTTGGTTCATCGGGGTTCGCCCAAACTCTCCTCCCCAAATCACCAGGGTGTCATCGAGAAGACCACGTTGTTTCAGATCCTCAATCAGCGCGGCTGAGGCCTGATCGGTCTGTTGGCATTGTCGCTCGATCTCGGCGGGAAGATTGTTGTGGGAATCCCAACCCCGATGATAAAGCTGAACAAACCTGACCCCCTTTTCGACAAGTCTCCTAGCCAACAAACAGTTGTTTGCGTAAGACGCCTTGCCGGGTTCGGCCCCGTACGATTCCAGGGTTGCCGGGGATTCCTCTCCCAGGTCCATAAGATCAGGGACACTGGTCTGCATCCGATAGGCCATTTCATAGGCTTGGATACGAGTGCTAATCTCGGGGTCTCCAACCTCTTCGAGTTTCAACTCATTGAGATCTCTGACCCCATCCAGGACGGAACGGCGAATCTCCTGATTCATGCCGTCTGGGTTGGAAACAAAGAGGATGGGTTCCCCGGAGGATCTAAACTCTACACCTTGGTGACTGCTGGGGAGAAACCCACTTCCCCAGTAACGCGATAGCAGTGGCTGCCCTTGTCCCACGCCCGATGTGAGAACCACAAAAGCAGGAAGTTGATCGTTCTCACTCCCTAACCCGTATGAAACCCATGATCCCATGGTGGGTCGCCCCGGCTGCTGTCCTCCTGTTTGAATCAAGGTAACTGCCGGGTCGTGGTTGATGGCGTCGGTGTGAACCGATCGGATTACGGAAATATCGTCAACAATCTTCGAGGTATGAGGAAGTAAGCTCGAAAGAAAGGTCCCGGATTCTCCATGCTGGGCAAAGGCATAGCGACTGCCGGTTACAACCAATTCCTGCCCGGCCAGTTGGGCGATCCTTTCACCATTAGTCAGACTCTCAGGCATGGGCTGCCCAGACAACTCAGTCAGTTTGGGTTTGTAATCGAAGAGGTCGAGCTGGGAAGGAGCTCCGGATTGAAAAAGGTAGATTACCCGTTTTGCTGTCGGGGGTTTGTGAAGCGCGGGTAAAACTCCCCCAAGATCGGTCGGGGAAGTGTTAGCCGCAAAAAGATTCTCATTCAACAGGGAGGCAAGAGCGATTCCACCGATCCCGCGACTCGTTCTTCCGAAAAAGTGTCTTCGGGTCATCTGTTCTATGATTTCGCGTTGCATTGGCTCGGTTACTCCTTGGTAATCGTTTCGTCCAAATTCAAAATCACATTCGCTACTGCGGTCCAAGCGGCGAACTCTGAGGGTTCGAGTGATTTATCACGAGAAGATTCTCCAATCGATATCAGCTTGGTCGCCGATTCTTTATCATCACGGTAGGCATCGAATGCTTTTCGGTAGACGCCGGTCAAAATGTTTTTCTCCTCATCAGAGGGTGTGCGGGACAGAGCAACGCGATAAGCGAAATCCAATCGGGAACTTTCGCTCTCTCCTCCATTTAGTAGAATCCTTTGCGCGAAGTTGCGAGCCGCCTCGATGTAAGTTTTCTCGTTCAGCGTCACAAAAGCCTGCAGAGGTGTATTTGTAACTTCCCGCTGAGCGGTGCATACCTCGCGCGTGGGTGCGTCGAAGACTACAAAACTGGGATAGGGCACCGACCGTTTCCAGAAAGTATACAACCCGCGACGATAGAGGTTCTTGCCAGATTCGGGAGTGTAGATGGAACCGCCCCCACCAAAAATCGCCTTCTCTTTCCACAAACCCACCGGCTGGTAAGGCCGAACACTGGGACCGCCGACCTGACGATCTCGGTCCAGGAGTCCAGCAATAGCAAGCGCATTATCCCGAACCATTTCGGCTGGGAGCCTTCGCCGGGTGCTCCTGGCTAATAGCCGGTTGCGTGGGTCCAATTCGATGAGTTCCGGTGTCATCTCCGAACCCTGTCGGTAAGTGGAGGAAAGCAGAATTTTTCGGACGAGCGATTTCACATCCCAACCCGACTCGCGAAACTCGACCGCCAACCAATCCAAGAGGTCTGGGTGCGAAGGAAGCTCGCCCTGGGTTCCAAAATCCTCGGCGGTTTTCACCAAGCCG
>JAJDBZ010000528.1 GCA_029261095.1 Candidatus Omnitrophota bacterium
GACTTTACCCCCTCCTCTTATTGTGAATCCATCAAGGACACAATCTCCATAGATGACCACCGCATTCGTTCCGGTTTCAGTTGCGTCAACAATCGTTTCGTTCGCTTGAAAGTCTCTGAGGTGGAATTCGTCAGGGGATTCGGTTCCGAGAAAACCTCCATAGAGTTGAACCCCGGTGACGAATTCGATGTTCTCGGCGTAGGTGGCCGAGGCGACCCAAATGTGGTCGCCGGAGGAAGCGGCGATGAATGCTTCAGCGAAGGTGGGGAATCCTCTCTCCCAGGTGAGGCCATCGGAGTTTTCGCCATCTTGCGCGACAAAGTAGGTCGCGCTCCAGCAAGGCAGGGAGAGGGTAGCGAGGAGAAGGGCGACGCGTTGGGCGATCATTTCTACAAGAGTGTAATTCAGGGCAGGGGTTTCGTCAATAATTATTCTTGGCATATGGGTAAAGACAAGCCTGGTTCGAGATTCCCTTCTCGAACCCACTTCCGCACGAATCCCTTCGTGCTGTCGCACGCTGGAGAGTTGAATAAGAGGGTGAGGCTGGTCAGTTTTATAAGCAGGAAGGGATTCCTGCTTAAGTTGCGCCGAGAAGGGATTCACGGCGCAGGTAGTTGTTGAAGGGACAGCGGATGGGAATCCGCAGGGGGGAGGAACGAGGCGGAGCCGCGTTCCAGCAACGACACGTTCCAGCAAGAACAATGAGAGTAACCGGAGGCGAGTTGGCGGATTACGCGTTCCGCTAATCCGCCCTACGGGTGTTGGTTCGTGGAAACCCGAAAGGCGGCTCCCCCTTCATCGGGAGAGCCGCCTTGATTTGTTTGCAAACAAACAGAATGGGTCCTCGATCGATCAGAGACCGGTGCCGAAGATGGCGGGCATCACATTACCGCGCTCGCCTCCACGACCCCTGCGGACTGGTTGAACCGGTTCCTCCTCCTGAGCACCGATTTCCTCATCCTCGTCTTCTTCCATCTCGACATACTGAGAACGTCGGTCGCCTTTCGAGAGATAAGCCGGTCTTTCAAAACCGGTTTCATCTCCCGCGTAGGGGCGAGAATTCTGCTCCTCCGCTTCGACTTCACGTTTCTCGGTATGATCGCGATCGAATCCGGTCGCGAGAATAGTCACCTGAAGCCTGTCGCCGAACTCTTCATCCAAAACGACGCCGAAGATGATGTTCGCATCGGGATCGGCTTTCGGATGAATTTGTTCTTCCATGGCCCGCGAGAGCTCATGAAGTTTGACACTGGATCCGGTGGTGACATTGATGAGAAGACCTTTGGCACCTTCGATAACGGTTTCTTCCATGAGCGGGCTCGAAGAAGCCTGCTGGAAGGCCTGAAGGGCTCGGTTTTCTCCCTCGCCATGTCCGACTCCCATCACCGCGCCGCCCATCTGGTTCATGATGGCGCGAATATCCGAGAAGTCGAGGTTGATCAGACCTGGTTTGGTGATCAGATCTGCGATCGATTGGACGCACTGAGTCAACACGCTGTCCGAGATCTTGAAAGCCTCGACCAGGGGAGTGTCTTCCTCAACGAGGTTCAAGAGACGCTGATTCGGGACGGTGATTAGTGTGTCCACCTTGTCCCGAAGTTCGCGTTGGCCTCGTTCTGCGTGACGCTTCCGGACCGAACCTTCAAATTCAAACGGTTTGGTGCAGATAGCGACTGTCAGAGCGCCCATCTCCCGGGCCACTTCCGCGATCACCGGTGAGGCTCCGGTCCCTGTTCCGCCACCCAAACCACAGGTGATGAAAACGAGATCGGCGCCTTCCAGAGTCTCCGCGATGAGCGGTCGATCCTCTTCAGCGGCCTGTTCTCCGAGCAGCGGGTTCGCTCCCGTGCCGAGTCCCTGGGTAATCTTGTTCCCAATATGTAAACGGGTCTCGGTGCGGCAGAGTTCCAGCGATTGGAGATCGGTGTTGACTGCCACGAACTCCACTCCATGGAGGCCGCTTGCGTCCATATTGTCGACTGCATTGGTACCGGCTCCGCCGATACCCACGACTACTATTCTGGGTTTGCTTTCCATGTCTTCAACCATGTAGATCATTCTCCTTCCTCCTTCGAAACTAACATCCCCATCTTTGTTCTGGTTCATCATTTATACCCCCCCAATTCGAAGGCACATCTTTTTCCTCCCCTCAAAACTTATTTTGGAATTAGAAATAATTCCCAATCATTGTCCCGATTTTTCGAAACATAACCTGTACAGCATTTCCTTCCTCTTCCTCGCGGCGTCGACGCTCCCCTAAGGCATAGAGAAGCATCCCGATCGCAGTGGAACAGGTCGGGCTTTTCACAATATCGGTGAATCCGGTGACACCCCCGGGAATCCCCAGGTGTGTTTCGAGACGAAGCTCACCCTGAAACTTCTCCGCAAGCCCGCTCAGCATCGATGACCCCCCAGTGAGAACAATTCCCGCCACGAGTTCTTCTAATGGAAGGGCGGTGACAATCGTCCGTTCGACCTGTTGGACAATTTGTTCCACACGAGCTTCAATCACAAAATTCAATTCGGATCGCGGAACCTGTTTGGGCGGGCGACTCCGAATTCTTTGAATCTCGATCATCTCGTTCTCATCTCCGGGAGAGACAATCGCCGATCCAAAGGTCTTTTTCAGAGTTTCTGCGTGCTCTGTTGGAGCTGCGAAATAGGCGGCAATGTCCTTGGTGATGAGATCGCCTCCGATGAGCACGACCTTACTGGCGATGATCTGACCCTCTTTGTAGATGGCGATATCGGTGGTTCCTCCACCGATATCGATCATGGCAACACCCGCATCCATTTCATCGTCCGATAGAACGGAGAGAGACGAGGCGATCGGTTGGAGCATCATCCCTTCGGGGCGAAACCCTGAGGCATGCACTGCTCTTTCGATGTTGGCGATGTCATTTTTCCGTCCTCCGACCACGTGGAGATCCACTTCCAGGAGATTCCCGACCATTCCTTCGGGGTCGCGAACCCCTGCGACATCATCCACACGAAACCATCTCGGTATTTGATGGAGGACGCGCATCTCTGGTGGAATCTTCATGTCGACCGCGGCTCGTATCGCCGATTTCATGTCGGCTTTAGTGATACCCCGCTGTCCCTGCAGAACAGCGACAGAACCACGGCTGTTGTAACTCTGGATAAAACTTGCGGCAATGCCGATCCAGGCTTTCTTGACTTCGACGCCCGCGGTGGCGAGCGCCTTTTGGGCAGCACTTTCGATCGACCTTGTCGTCCGTTCCAAATCCACCACAGTCCCGTTCTGGAGACCTTCGGAGGGATGAGTTCCCACTCCGATCGTCTCCAACTCTTCCCCTGCAAGCACACGAGCGACCACGGCACACACTTTCGTCGTCCCCAAATCAATCGCTAGAATATGTTCTTCGTTCCTCATTCCCTATTCCCCTTCAATCTGACCGATCACACAACTGATCGGAATTCTTATGAACCTCAAACTCTCAATCTGCACCATGTCCATCTCTTGCTTAACCAACCACACTCTCCGGTTCCATTGAGATACCGTTCAATTCCATCCACTCCTGGATTCCGATGTTGGTGGGATTGATCACCACACCTTGTTGCTCGAATCTCAGGTCGATGTAGGAAACCTGAATTCCATTTTCAGACAGGTACCGCCAGACCGGATCAATCTTACCGAGGCGCTGAGTCAACCCTTCCCGTCCAAGAACAATCTCCCCAGCCACCCGATCGCAGATGACTGTCCATCCCTTGAGGGTCCCGGAGTACTCAAATCGATCGATCGACGAAATCCATCGTTCGCCACGACTCCACAGAATGTCGTAGGTGTTCAGGATCTCTTCGAGACCGTCGACATCCAGACGATCTCCTGGTGTCCAGCCTCTTACAGAGGAATCGCAGACCACCAGGGGTAATGGACCGATGTCACGTTTAGTCAATCCACTTCGGATTCGTCTTTCATCCAACTCCCCTAAGGTGCAGAGAATCCATCTTTTTTCATCGACAACGTATCGCTCTTGGGTTGCTGGATCTTGCCATTGGGCGACAGGTTTTCGCTCGAGGACTTCAACCACCAATGTTTGAGGAAGAACTCTTCGGATGTGGACGGAATCCACCAGATTGAGCTGGATCAGTTTTGCCGCCATTCGATCGGGTTGGATCTGCCATAATCGAACTCGCGAAGGAATGTCCATCTCGCGAACGATTTCCGATTTGGTCAAGAGTTCGGTTCCGAGGATTCGAACCTCTTTCATCATGAAAAGATCTGATCGAACGCAGAAGTGAAAGAGATCGTAGGCTCCATACACCAACCCAAGGCATATGATCCCAGTCAGGGACCACCCGAAGATCATCCGACCCCTGGAGGGCGGGGTGAATTTCGTTCGCGACTTGTTCTTCTTGCTCACGATTCCTCACTCTCCTTGAGCAGTCTTCCCGCGACTTGGTTAATGTTGCCTGCTCCAAGGAATAATACTGAGTCTCCTTTTTGGAGAACCTTCCGCAATTCCGTTTCCACCTCGTCCAAACCGGGTGCGTAGATGATTTGATCGGGTCCTGTGATCCGATTAGCCAGCGCTTTCGAATCGATTCCAGGGCGGGGCGCTTCTCCCGCCGAATACACATCTGAGACGATCAGGAGATCCAGTGTTTCAAAGCACTTTGAAAACTCCTCCCAGAGCTGTTCGAGGCGGCTATAGCGGTGTGGTTGAAAAACAGCGACGCGCCTTCCATCGGCCTTTTGACTGAGAGACTGAAGAGTGGCACGGATTTCGGTTGGATGGTGGGCATAGTCATCGATCAGAGTGGCCCCCTTCCAATCTCCAAGAACCTCAAACCGCCTGCGTGTCCCGCGATACTCAGATAACCCGTAAGCGAGTTTCTCAATGGGAAATCCGAGTTGAAGTCCCGCGGCATAGACACCGAGAGCATTCAGGAGCATGTGTTTTCCTGGGACTCGAACATGCAAATGTCCGACCGACTCTCCGCCACGAAGAACGCGACAACTGGAACCCTGAGAATCGGCTCGAATGTCTAACCCTTGGATGTTGGCCCTCTCGGAAAAACCATAAGTGACAAACCCCTCCCCCAATTCTTTGGAGGCCAAATCCATCAATGTCTCGCAATCGGCGCATAGAATTCGGTGACGGGGGTTTTCAACTGCATTCAAGTAACTCAGAAAAGCGTCATGCAATGTCTTTCGATCGCCATAATGCTCGAGATGATCGTCTTCGACATTGGTCACAAGCGCCAGGTGAGGATCAAGCTCGAGGAATGAGCCATCGCTCTCATCGGTTTCGGCAACCATAAAGAGATCTCCTCCCAGACAGGCATTGCCGCCTAGTTCAGGGACATAACCTCCAATAACCACAGTTGGATCCAACCCCGCTGAACGCAGGCCCAGAGCCATCATCGAGGAAGTGGTTGTCTTTCCATGAGTGCCCGCTACGCCGAGGAGTTTTCGGTATCGAGCGACCAATGCGAGAAGAGTCCCACGCCTGATGAGTGGCACTCCTAGTTCCATGGCACGCGATCTTTCCAGGTGCGATTCCTGAACCGCACTCGAATAAATGGTTAGATGCGACTCTTCGATCAAACGCGGGTGAATCCCGATCTGAATGTGTGCACCCAATTTCCGTAGTTCGACGATCTGGTCATTCTCTTTGTCATCGGAGCCAGTGACATGGCAACCCATTTCTAGACAAATCTTAGCAAGGCCGCTCATACCAATCCCGCCGACCCCGATAAAATGCAGGGATAGACCTCTTTCGAGGAGGGGGAGATGAGCGAGTTTCTTCCTGTTGTTCACGATCTCCTCCGCTTTCTTAAGTGGCTGACTCAGAACAGTTGCCATTTTTCCCTCCCCCTTTGGCATTTTGAGCGATCATTTCCAAAAGATGGGAAAGGGGTCTGTCTCTTTCCTCGGGGTCTTTCGGATTGGGTTCACAATTCTTCAAACGATCGATGGATTCATCGAGAGTATTTAGGTTCAGCGAATCTTCCAGGATCATTTCTCCAGGGAAACGGTCCAAATGTGCGCGCGCGTTCATCTCTTGGTGATTCGATGTAGCGTAGGGATAGGGAACAAGGACTGCAGGTTTACCGACAGCCGCAATCTCTTCACACGATGTTGCGCCACTTCTCGCGACGATGACATCGGCGCATGCATAGGCTTTGCCCATATCCGTGATGTGAGCGATCGCAGTCAAGTTTGGAGTACTTATTCGGCCAACCACATCATCAAAATTCCTTTTGCCTGTTTGCAAGAGGATTTGCCAATCGGAGCGAGTTCCTTCCCAATCCTTTGCCAGCTCGGTTGTCACTGAGCAGAGGCTAGTCGCCCCCTGACTCCCGCCGAAAACAAGGAGCGTCTTTTTATCGGGGCTGAGTCCGAACCTGTTGTAATAGTCAGAATTGCGCGGCAAACAGATTCCAGGCCGCAGAGGAAGACCCACGACTTCGCACGACCCCGCTATTTGTTTGATCAGGGGACGAGTCAGAGCAACCTTGGTCACTTTCCTGGCGAAGAGGCGGACCACTAATCCGGGGACCACATTTTGTTCGTGGACAATCACCGGAATCTTCTTAGCCAGCCCGGCAGAGATTGCGGGGGCACTGACATAGCTCCCCAAAGCGAAAAGGAGGTGGGGACGGAATGCATTCAGAGTATCCAACACCAGCCTGCGCCCCTTCCAGAATAACAGGATCGCCGTCAGATTGGAGAAAGAAAACTTCCTTTTGAAACCACGAAGAGGCATTGAGACAAAGGGGATTCCGAGTCGTTTCGCCTCGGTTTCCTCCAAGCTTTTCGGGCGCCCGACCCAATTCAGTTCATTGCCACGAGCGACTAATTCTTCCGCTAAAGCCACAGCTGGATAGACATGTCCACCGGTTCCACCGGCCGCGATCAAGATCCTCATGCGGTAGCCCCCCAAACTCGGACGCCTCGGACCTTTGTTCGTTTCCGACTATCGAGAAGATGATCGTGAGTGGACAGACTGATGTTGATTAGGATTCCGATCCCCGCCATGGTGGTGACCATCGATGCCCCGCCCGCCGAAAGGAGCGGGAGAGTAAAACCTGTGGGAGGAAGTAGGTTCAATGTGATGGCGATGTT
>JAJDBZ010000529.1 GCA_029261095.1 Candidatus Omnitrophota bacterium
AAGAGCCAAGCGATCGCGCGCGCGACATCCTCCGGTCTGCCGATTTCACCCAGTGGGTGCATCGACTTGGACCTTTCTTCGGACGATTGCTTCGAGAGCATTGAGTGGGTGAGTGGGGTGCGCACCAACCCTGGAGCGACCGCATTGAAGCGAATCCCTCTTCGAGCATAGGTGGCGGCTGCGGATCGCATCAATCCCTCGATCCCGGCTTTCGCCGCCGCGATCGCCTCATGGTTCGGCAGGCCCTTCTGTGCCGCCGCTGAGGAAATCAACACCACTGCTCCGCCACTTTTCGCCATGACCCGCCCGGCCGCATGCACCACAGAGAAGGCGGTTCCCAAGTTCTGCGACAGCGTTGTGTTCCATTCCTCCTGGCTCGTCAGGTGAGCCGGCTTCAGCAACAGGGACCCCGCGCAGTTCACGATCCCATCGAGGGTTCCGTCCTTCTTTCCGATATCTTTACAGAGTTCTAGGAGGGCCTCCGAGTCGCATGCATCGACTTCGTGGGCTTTCCCCTCGACCTCGCCGGCGACATCTTTCAACTTCTCCTCATCTCTTCCGGCCAAGTGGAGCGTGGCCCCCTGAGCCTTGAGGAGCCGGCAGAGCGCTGAACCGATGCCTCCACTGGCCCCAACGACGAGTATCTTGTTCTCTTTGTGGTCCATGAGAGAGAGACGTCCAAAACATCCACTTGTAACGCCTCTCGCCAAAAAAAATGAGGGGTTGGTCAGTAAATCGATTCCACAGCCAAGAGAGCCGCTTCCTCTTTCTCGGTGAGGGTGGCTGCGGTCAGATCATTGATATCGCCCTTTTCCTCCCAATCCTGGGATGGTCCGGGGATCGTTTCGAATCCTTCATCGGAGTGATCGAATTGCTGGCTGATTTCCATGGGCGAGACAGATTCACGGGGTGGAACCGGGTCGATCGAGGGATGTCGCACAGTTCCATCAACCCCTGGGATATGGTTTACATCGTACATGGTCTTTCCCATCGAACTCGCAAGCAATAGCTCGGGGGTCTTCAACAACACTTTCCAGTATCCCAAGTTCTCGCTACTGGAGTAAATGGATTGTTCGACTTCCACTTTTCCACTTTTCTGACCATAAGCGGGGAGCGGCAGAGTGACAACCTCAGTATTGGACAACCGGGAACGTCGGATGTATTTTGGAACCACCTTGAAATCCGATCCCGGTTCCCCCACCGCGCTGAAGACACGAAGTTTTTTGAGAGGTTTCGGCATTCCGACCAGACGCGATTGTAATTCATACGAACCGATTGCATCGCATTCGTTCCAAACAAGGCCCGCAATGTATTTCGGACCCGCTGAAATTGGAATCCCGATGCCGTGCACCATGCTGATCCAATAGGTCCCCTCAATCGATTCACCAGGTTTTAATGTCCCTTCCACCAATGTGGTTTCCACACGCAAAACCCCATTTCCTATTGGGGTCGCTTCCCATTCGACCAGCGGCTCTTTGGTGACCAGAAACATTGAGAGATCCGTAGCGGGCGAGTCGACACAGAACCAATTCTCATCAAACTCGACTCCGGGTACTGTCACTTCCTTATCTGCTCCGTCCGCGTCGAATCGCGTGATTTCGGTAACGCGAGGGAGGTGGTACCAGTTCTGAGAACCCTCACCTCCTGGGCTCCATGCTGTTACCAGGGAATACTTATACATCGAGGGCTGAGAGGTCGGGTTGACGACACGGTACATGACTTCGAGATTCGCTCCTTCGGGAAGGAGTCGGACCGATTTTTCAAGAATTAAATCCCGGTCCCATGGGCTGGTTGTTCGGGCAATGGCCACAGAATGATCCGGCGACGGCCAAACGAAGTTTGCTGTGCCTCCGTGGATCTCTTCATCGTTCAAAAGGTCCAACCAAAGGCCATCGACCCCTGAATCGGCATGGACCAATTCCTGTCCCGTGCCACGGAGGAAGGCACTGACCGGTTTGTGAGGGTCTACCGGCGAGAAATCGATTCGCAATTCGCGGTTCTGGATTCGGGCCCAGCTCAGGGTCTCCTCAGTACCCTGGTACTGAAAGATCTCCGGGGGATTGGCTCCGACCCAAGTCGCCCCCAAAGAGAGAAAAAAGAAAACCCCACGCATTCCTAGATCAAGAAATCGATGAAATTGCTCCGCATCCCGCATCCCAATATCCCCTTCCCGTTTGAACAGGCTCTTACTTCATCTATTTTCGTCATGTACAGATCGTAAATTAAGTGATTTCAGGTTATTTTGATCATGCCATAGATGCAATGCGAAAACCACGGGCCTAGTCAGGGTGAAGTTTGGCTGAAACGATACTCGAGTGACCCGATTCCGACGTTTTCGCCATCCAGCAATGGCTACTTTTTTCGAAGCAATCATCCCTCACACATTGGGAAGTATTGCAATCGGGCTCTCGGAGACCCTTTTTGCAGAGGTTGATCGAGTGGAGAGGTTGATCTCACGGTTCGATCCAACCAGCGAAGTCTCCCGGGTGAACCGGATTGCCTCGGAGAAACCACTGAAAATCGATATCGAGCTGCACCACCTATTGCTCATTTGCCAGGAGTATTGGAGGAAAACGGAGGGAGCTTTCGATCCCGCCTCATTTCATTCGGACTGCTCGGGAGATTTTGCGCAGGTGGAATTGGACACGTCAAAATCCACGGTATTTTTCAAGAGCCCGGATCTGCGGCTTGATTTCGGAGCAGTAGGGAAGGGGTACGCCCTGCAATGTTGTCGGAAGATTCTTGAAAGCCTGGGCGCAAAGAACCTATTACTCCATGGGGGAACCAGTTCCATCCTCGCGGTCGGCGGTGGGCTCGATGGAAATGGCTGGCGAGTGGGTGTTAGGAATCCCAACGATCCGAAAAGACCGGCCTTTGAATGTGAAATCAGACTCCACAACCAGTCCCTCTCCACTTCGGGTGTCATCCACGCCGATGAAAATGAATCGGATCTCTTCGATCCGGGTACGGGTCGCCCGCTCTCTGGATCGTCGGCATGTTCAGTAATCGCAAACGACCCGGTCCAGGCTGAGATTCTATCGACCGCGTTCTTGGTGATGGGCCGCCAAAGGGCGGAGGACTATCTCCTTCAGAACCCGGATGAGAATCTAAGAGTCGCCTGGTTGGAGGGGGCGCGTGACGGTTCCCCGTTATCCTGGATTCAATGCGAGGCGACATGCGCATGAGTGTAAACAGTGGGAGGAGATCTTTTCTGAAGGTGGCGGTAGGGAGCTCCGCGATTGCAGTCGCCGGCAACGCGTCCCAATCTCAAAGGCTTCAAGTGGCGGTTGTCGGAACCGGCGGTCGCGGTTCCGACCTCATCCGAAAACTCACCACCTTCCGCGATGTGGAAATCGTCGGAGTCTGCGACAATTACCCGCCTCATTTGGAGCATGGCATCGAATACTCCGGAGGGGCGAAGGGTTACGAAAACTTCTCTCAAATGTTGGAGGATGCGAAACCTCAAGTGGTGGTGATCGCGACGCCTCTTCATCTTCATGAAGAGATGGCGGTCGAAGCGATCGATTTCGGCGCTCATCTTTATTGCGAAAAGATCCTCGCGTTTACGGTGGAAGCGGCGAAAAGGATCGTTGACGCCGCAAATAAAAAGGGGACCATTCTTCAGGTAGGCCTTCAGAAGAGATCCAACCCCATCTATGAGCAAGCGGTCTCCATGGTTCAAACAGGAATGCTGGGAGAAATCACCGCCATCAAATGCCAATGGCATCGCAATCACAGCTGGCGTCGGCCCCTTCCAGTGGAGAAAAGGCATCCAGATTGGGAAAGGCTGGACCGCCATCTCAACTGGCGGTTGTATCGCGAGACATCACAGGGACTGATGGCGGAACTTGGAAGCCATCAGATGGATGTTTGCAATCGAATCCTGGGAACCCCTCCCAAACGGGTCCTCGCCACCGGCGGGACCGATTTCTGGCGCGATGGCCGTGAGGTCTGCGACAATGTTTTTTGTGTTTACGAATACGATCAGCAGAATAGCGAGGGAAAACCTTACACCGTACGAGTCACCTACTCCTCGCTCCAAAATAATGCTTATGAAGGAGCTTCCGAGTTGGTGATGGGAACCCAAGGGACTTTGTTTCTGACCTCCAAGAAAGGTCTCTTTTATCGAGAAGAGACGGGGGAGGAAGTGGTGATCGATGCCTCTTCCGGAGGCGACACCGGAGCGGTGATGGTCACCAGCGGAAAAACTCTGGGACTCAAGAACGATCCCTGGGCCCATCGAGGCAAACCCCTCGAGATCGATTCCGAAAGTGATGAGACCCGCGATGCCCTTTACTCTTTCATCCGCAAGGTGCAAAACGAGGATCGGAAAACGATTTGCGATGGCGCTGTCGGCTTGGAGAACACCGCTACTGTATTGATGGCCAACCAGGCCATCGACACCGGCGGTGGCATCGATTACCCAATCTAAATGAGGATGGAGACAAAAATGGTTGATTCGAAAAGATGGGGGTTCCTGGTCGTCATGTTCTTGGTGGGCTGTTTCCAGTCGTTGGAGAGTCCGGCGGAAACCCCTGCGACAGGAACGCTGGTGATTGGGTGGGCCTCGACTGAAATCACACCACCCGCGCCAGTCGGCCTTGTGGGACAGAAACGGAAGAGGATTTCAGAAAAAGTCTTGGACCCATTAACCGCAACCGCGCTGGCCCTCGAAACCCGAGCCTCCGATGGTTCGATGATCGAGCAGGGAGTGATGGTCTCGTGCGATCTCTGTTTCATCGCGGGAAAGACACAAAAAAACCTTCGCCAGAAACTCCATGAAAGTCTCCCGGATCTTGATCCGGAAAAAGTTTTTCTCAACGCCACCCATACTCATACCGGCCCTCAACAAGTGACCGGAAGTTTTCGGGGTTTGTACGATGTGAGTGGCGATGAGGGGGTGATGAGTGCCGACGATTATGGCGCGTTTCTGGTGGATCGATTGGTTGAAGTGGTCGAAGAAGCCTGGAAAAACCGTGAACCGGGAGGTCTCAGTTGGGGGCTCGGTCACGCGGTGGTCGGATTTAATCGGCGCGTTGTGTATTTCGATGGGACCGCGAAGATGTACGGCCAAACCAATCGAGAAGACCTCGATCGGATCGAGGGGTATGAGGACCACAACCTTCCGTTGCTTTTCTTATGGGATCAGGATGAAAACCTCACGGGTATCGTGGTCAACCTTACCTGCCCGGCTCAAGAGACCGAACACCTGTCGGATGTGTCAGCCGATTTCTGGCATGACATCCGCGAGGAACTCAGGAAGAGACAGGGTGGATCGATTCATGTCTTCCCTCAGTGCGGAGCCGCGGGCGATATTTCCCCTCATCTGATTTATCGGAAAGAGGCGGAGAACATCATGCGGGAGAGGAGAGGTTTGGACACACGCGGCGAGATCGCTCGGAAAGTGGTGAATGCCATCGAAGATGTCCTCCCCTATGCCGATCATGATATCAAATGGGAGATTCCTTTTTCGCACCAGGTGAGTTATCTCGACCTTCCCCAACTCGATCCGCCGAACCCACCTTTCTATGAAACCGACAACCCCTCGGAGACCGAGATCCACCTCCTCCGATTGGGCGACATCGCCATCGCCAGCAATCCCTTCGAATTCTATCTGGATTACGGAGTCCGGATTCAATCGAGAAGCCCCGCCCCACTGACTCTCATCGTTGAACTCTCCTCGATGAAGTTGGGGTACCTCCCCACCGAACAAGCGGTCCGCGGCGGAGGTTACAGCGCGGACCAGTTCTTAGTCGGTCCAGAGGGAGGGAAGGTGTTGGTGGACAAAACGGTCGCGGGTCTCATGGAGATGTGGGAATAGATTTTGATTGAATGTGTGTTGTAGGGCGGATTAGGACGGAGTCCGTAATCCGCCACGCTTGACCCAAAATGTGGAATCAAATACTTCCGGTGCGACATGGCGGATTACGCATTCGCTAATCCGCCCTACGATTCGCTTTCGGCGAGTTCCGTACGTTCCAGATAAAACCCCTCCCACTCCCCCGCCTCGATTGCTTTCCGGCAGGCTTTCATCAGGTCCTGGTAAAAGTGCAGGTTGTGGACGGTGGCGAGGACGCTGCTGTTAATCTCGCCGGCCTTGTTGAGGTGACGGAGATAAGCGAGGCTGTAGTTGCGGCAGGTGTAACACTGGCATGTGGGGTCGATCGGTTGGTCGTCCATCGTGTATTGCTGGCGGCGGATATGAAGGCGACCCCTCCAGGTGAAGAGGACTCCGTTGCGGGCCGCACGAGTCGGGAAGACACAATCGAACATGTCGATCCCGAGGTTGATCCCATGCACCAAATCCTCGGGAGTGCCGACTCCCATCAGATAGCGCGGTTTATTCTCCGGCATCTTTGGCGCGATCTCCTCCATCACCGCTCGCATGACACTCTTCTCCTCGCCAACTGAAAAACCACCGAGGGCATAGCCCGGGAGATCGAACTCGGCGATCTGCTCCAGGCTCTTCTCGCGCAGGTCGGGGAACATGCCGCCCTGAATAATTCCAAAGAGCGACTGGTAATCCCGCTTTGGCGATTCGACACATCGCTTGAGCCATCGTGTGGTGAGTTCCAATGACTCGGCGACCTCTTTCCGGTCGGCCGTCCCCGGAGGACACTCATCGAGCGCCATCATGATGTCGCTCCCGAGGACCCGTTGGATTTCGATCGACTTCTCAGGTGAGAGGAGATGCCGCGACCCATCGATGTGCGATTGGAACTGGACGCCTTCCTCGGTCATCTTCCGGAGTTGGGCGAGCGAAAAGACCTGGAAGCCGCCACTGTCGGTGAGGATCGGGCGATCCCAATGCATGAACCGATGAAGACCATCAAATTTTTGGATGACCTCCAATCCAGGACGGAGATAGAGGTGATAGGTGTTTCCCAAAACGATCTCCGCTCCGAGGTCGATCAACTGTTCGGGGAGGACCGCCTTCACCGAGGCCTGAGTTCCGACCGGCATGAAGGCGGGAGTGTGAAAAACGCCATGAGCGGTCTCGATTTTTCCCGATCGGGCATGGCCATCGCGAGCGTGGATGTCAAACTTCAGAGTCATGCGATGAGGTTAAGGGAAATCGACGAGGGAGTAGAGGCTTCAGCCTCATGGCCTCTGAAAACCCTCATGGGTGCTGGAACGTTGCTCCGCATCGTTCCTCCCCAACACGGATTCCTATCCGCTGTGGGTGTCGGGCGCTTTCCGTTTGAATCATGGAATCCCAAGGAAGGCGTGGAGAACGTGGAAGCGGACCGATTTCCATTTCTTCCATGGCCTCCATGGATTTCCACGATTCAACGGTTTTCCTCCCGCATCCACTCCTCTTGAAACATCAAGAGATCTTCGGCGTCGACTTTGCCGTCGTGGTTCATGTCCGATTTCTTGAGGTGGAACTCGTAGAAACCCATGTCAAAAGCGGTTGGATTATTGGGGATGCCCGGCACATCTACCGGTCGTGGATTTCCGTCCAAATCAACTGTCAGAGATGTTTCCGTTCCCGAATCGATGCACGGAGAGGACACCTTCAAATGGTATGGATTCGTAGTCCCGGGAATGAACTCCGGATCACTGTCAATGTTTCCCTCTCCGGTGACTCCTTCGATGCGAGAATACGTGGCCAGCAATTCCCCTTTAAGGCGCGGCCGCGACTGTTCAGGCGGGCTAGGGTACGCTATCACCTGGAGGTCGCATCTGTTACCGTCAATTAGAAGTGTCCGATGTTGATTCCGGAGATAAAGGCGTTTTTTCCTATGCTTGGCGCGGAGACTCGTGTCTGCACGGCCCTACGAATGAAGAAAGGGAACCAAGAATGAAATCACACAATAGAGAAGGCTTCACCCTCATCGAACTTCTCATCGTCATTGCCATCATCCTCATCTTGATCGCCATCGCGCTGCCCAACTTCCTCGAGGCACAGATCCGGGCGAGGGTGACGAAGTCCTATGCGGAACTCAGGACCTATCAGACCGCTCTTGAGTCCTACTACCTCGACTGGGGGATGTTCCCGCGCGATCACGACTCGGCTTGGCCCTACTTTCAGCCCGAACAAAACGGCTTCACACAGCTGACCACACCCCTTCAGTACCTGAAGACTTTGCCTCAGGATCCGTTCGGCACGAACGTTGCCAGTAACAGCAACGATATTAGCGGGGTCCCGCGCGACCGGGCGTTCTTCTACGAAGGAAGTTCCGGTTCGGACAACGACGCTTGCGGTGGACATATCACGCCTTATCAGACTGGCTCACCGTCCCCGCCCAATCGTGTAATGGCGAAACTGTGCATCCAGGCCTATCTGGCTCAAGGAATTGGCCCCGACCAGAAGGAAAACACCGACGGCAACGACAGCTTCCCGTACCGGCAAAGTGGGATAATCGGAATGACTTCCTACTCCGCAACCAACGGGACTCGTAGCCGGGGCGATCTATACAAGATGTCGGGAGACTGGCGCCACGGATGGATCAACCTGGATGGTATCCTGATCGGCGGTCGGATACGGCTGCGGTAGATTGTGGATTCTTGTTTTCCGGACGGACTACTGGGGGACCAGATCTTCCAGTCTGGTGCTGGAACGTTGCTCCGCATCGTTCCTCCCCAACGCGGATTCCTATCCGCTGTGGGTGTCGGGCGCTTTCCGTTTGAATCATGGAATCCCCTGATTCAAACAGTTATACCGAAACCCCCTCCTCCCGCAGGATTAACCGGTCCCGGGACACATCCAGATAAACCCGGTCAAGCACATAAGGTTTGGCCAATGCCTGAATGACTTCTTCCGGTCGCACCGATTTTCCATTTTCCGATGACAAACGCAGTTTCAAGACCGGGAATCCATCTTCCGAATCCAATTCGAGGTGTTCGATGAAATCGGCGGCTTCGAGTGTCTTTGCGGGTTTTCCTTTTCGCGCGGGGCGGGGAATCGTCAGCGTCCGTTCGTTCTCAAACTGACTGACACCCTCTTCGAGCGCTTTCTGAATTTCTCCGAGATCGGGAGTCTCCGGGATGAACCTCACGGTCGCCTCGGTGCCGATCGCGGATTTTGCGAGCGGCAGCGATCCCTTTTCCATCCATTGTCCTGAGGCAAACGATATTCCCGGTGCCGAGACTCCGTTCAGTCGGCCCACAAGCATTTCGGGGGAGGTCTCCACGAAACCGCTGTCGTCGCGGATGGAGACATCCACCCACTCCGAATGACACTCTGGTCCAAGCGGGAGAGCCATCGCGAAAGAGACCTGCGGCCTCGGATTGAATCCCTGGGAATGAGTCATCGGGAGTTCCGCGCGGCGGAAGGTTTGGATCAGAGTTCTTTGCAGGTCGAGCTGCGAAAGCCAGCGAGCGGGTCCGGTCTTTGAGAACTCAAGACGGAGGACTGTGCTGGGGATCTGCTGAGAATTCGGCGCGATCGCCTCTGGGGCTTCCGGAATCTCCTCGGGAGTTCCGCAAGCGTCGTTTTCCCCACTCACCGCGCGTGCTCGCTCTAGTTCCACCAGGGTCATCGCCTCCGGTTCCACCTCGGGGCGGTAGAGATCGTGACGGTAGTCCTCGGTGCAAATCTCGCAGATGGTGCAGGTCCGCCGGTCGCGGCAATCGTAGGTCGCCTTCCCCTTGATCGCGCGGTTCCATTCGAGCAGGAAGTAACTGCGAACCACTCCGCAAGAGACGAGCTCCCACGGAAAAATCTCATGCTCGCAACGCTCTCTCTGGTTGTAAAAGCCAATGTCGATGCCTGTCTCCTCAAACGCCTGCATCCAGAGATCGTAGCGAAAAGTCTCCCCCCAATCATCGAAACGGCAGCCGAGTTCCCAAGCCCGCTCGATCGCTTTCGAGACTTTCCGATCGCCGCGCGACATGACTCCTTCGAGCACCGAGAGTTCGGGTTCATGGTAACTGAATTTCACCGGGCCGCGAGGCATGATCCGTTTCAGATAGCGCGCCTTCTCTTTAAGTGTTTCCAGATCGTCCTGAACCGACCACTGGAAGGGAGTAAAGGGTTTTGGCACATGCGGGTTGACCGACACATTGAGCTTCGGCCGTTTGGGAACTTTCTCGATCAGCATGTTCCGAACACGTTTGACCAGATCGACCAACTGATCGAGATCCTCGTAGGTTTCCGTCGGCAGCCCCATCTGGAAATAGAGTTTGATGGTCTGCCATCCCTTTTGGAAAACCCCATTCAAGGTGGCGAAAATCTCGCGGTCGCCCAGGTCTTTGCTGATGACTTTTCGGAGACGGGTGCTCCCCGCCTCGGGGGCGAAAGTGAAACCGGACTGGTGGAGTTCGGCGAGTCGCGTGGCAATCCGTTGATCGAAACCATCGATGCGTAGAGAGGGGAGGGAAATCCCGATGGCCGGGTCCCAGTCCTCGAGCAGTCCATCCACAATTCCGCCGAGGTCTTTGTGGTCGGCGGTGGAGAGGGACAAGAGCGAGAGGTTATCGTAACCGGTGTTCTTCATCATTTCTTGGGAAAGGCGGACCAACTCGTTGCTCGGTCTCTCGCGGATGGGCCGGGTGATATAACCCGCCTGACAGAAACGGCACCCTCGGGTGCAACCGCGAAGGACTTCGATGGCCGCGCGGTCATGAATGGTCTTGCTGGAGGGGACCATCGGGGCGGTGTCGATGTAGGCGCCATTGAGCTGGACCTTCCGCGCCATCACCGGAATCGGAATGTCCTCATATTTTTTCTTGAATCCATCGATTGTCCCATCGGCCTGATAGAAAACCTCGTAGAGGCTCGGGACATAGACGCCGGGGATTTTTGCGAGGGCATGCAGCAGTTCCTCGCGGTCGGTTTGGTGGACGGGCATTTCGGAGAGGAGGTGGGTGATTTCGAGAATTACTTCCTCGCCATCGCCGATCACGAAAGCCTCGAAGAACTCCGCCATCGGTTCGGCGTTGTAGACACACGATCCGCCGCCGATCACGATGGGGTGTCGCTGGTCGCGATTCCGTTGATGAATGGGGAGTCCGCCGGAGTTGAGGATGGTCAGCACATTTGTGTAGTTCATCTCATGCTGGAGCGAGACCCCGAGGACATCAAAATCGGCAAGGGGCCGATTGTTTTCCAGACTGCAAAGAGTCTCCCCCAGTTCGGCCAATCTCTTTTCAGCGTCGACCCAGGGGGTGAAGACGCGCTCGCAGGAACTGAGCGGAGACTGGTTGATGAGTCCATAAAGAATGCTCATCCCGGTGAACGACATGCCGATTTCATAGACATCGGGGAAGGCGAAACACCACTTCACCTGGGCCTCCGTGTCGATAGGTTTTTGGTTGAACTCGCCAGCCACATATCGCGAGGGTCGTTCGACTGAATTTAAAAAGAGATGACTCACTAAGGTTCCACCTTTATTTTTGTTGCTAATATCAGGAATATGGTATAGGAAACCGCGAATCCCGCGGATAATTGTTAGTTTAAGACCAAAATCGACGGTTGAGTAGGGTGGGTTTACCAAGGTGCAACCACCTGGGGAAAATGCCTACCGACCTCGAACTAACCGGAACCATTGAAGACATACAACTCGCCACTCACTCCCGAATCTCTCTCCACTCTACTCGGCCAACTCCAGGCGGGACAAGTTGGGCTCTTTCCCACCGACACCGTATACGGCATAGGGTGCCGCGCCGACTCGCGAGAGGGGACCACTCGAGTCTTTGACATCAAAGGCCGGGATTTCGCGAAGACTCTACCGATACTGATCGGAGATTGGGAACAGTTCGAACAATTCTCTCAACCGATTGCCACCCAGTACATGGACCGGCTTCGGGAGGTCTGGCCTGGAGGGTTAACCGTCGTGCTCCGAGCTTCTTTAAGAGGTCAGGGTCTGTCCCAGGCCTGCCTGCGCGAGGGGACCCTCGCGATACGAATGCCCGGTCATGAGGGGTTGTGTCAGTTGATTAGTGAAATTGGAGTTCCTTTGGCGGCAACCTCGGCGAATCTGAGTGGCGAGGGAGAACATCTGAAACTGTCGGAAATCTCCAGAGCCCTCCGTGATCGAGTCGATTGGGAATGGGAGGAACCGATCCTTCAAAAAGAGGTGGTTCCGAGTACTGTGGTCGATCTGACCGGCGATTCGCCTTCGGTCCTCCGAGCAGGAGGGATCGATTTTTGAGAAGGTCCATTACTTGGTCGGGTCCCAACAATTCTCCAGGTCTCCGGCGATTGCACCCGATCCTTCTTCTTTGATTTCAATCAATGTGGGATCTTGATCCTCGAAATCTTTCAAATACATATACGCTCGAATATGTTGCGGGTTGAGATCCATGGTTTTTTGCCACCAAACCCGCGCCAAATCACCCCGACCAATCTTGGAGTAGCACACCCCAAGCAGAAATGGGATTTCGGCATGATCCGGATGTTCCTTAACCATTTTCCGGAGAAGCCGACCCGCCTCCATGATTTCACCCTGTCTTCCCAGGGAACGGACGTGCGTGAGTAGTTTTTCAACCTGACCTTCAGCTCGATCCATAATGCATCCTGTCCTAGAATATTCGCTACCATACCACGATTTCCCACCTTCTAAGAACCGAAAAATATTCTCCACTCCACTGTTCTCTATTCAATTGAAAGGGAGGGAATTAACCTCTCCCCTAAAGATGACGGATTTCCTCGAGCAGAATCTTCAATCCCTGCGTAAAAGATACCCGATCCTGGCTCAAAGGGTCGAAACCGCCCACGACTCCGACTCTGTCCGGATTGAAACGGCGCAGTCCGGGGTCCCCACAGCCACAGTTCTTCTCCCCGATGGTTCGGAAAAACGTCTGCACAGCCGTCGCGATCCTGTCAAGGAAGTCCAGCGCTGGGCGGAGTCGATCTCCCCCCAGCCTAACAAACCAGTCGCTCTGTTTGGGCTGGGGTTGGGCTATCCTCTCGAAGCCCTCGGGCACACTCATGGATCGAAAATCAGCGGTATTTGGGCATTTGAAAGTTCGATTGAAATTTTCCGGTCGATGTTGCAAATCAAAGACTGGACCCAGGTGATCGAACAGCCGGGATTGGTTCTCATCGTCGGCTTATCCGAATCGGAGTTCCGCGAGCTGACGCAGCGAGAGTTTCAAAGAGTCATCATGGAGGGTCTCGATATTGTTGAATACGAACCTGGGATGCAGGTCAACCCGGACTGGTACCGACAGTGTGGCGAAAACATCTCGAACCTGATGGTCCAATGGGCGAGCGAACTCAGAACAGTCATGGAACGAGGGCGTCTTTTCGCCCGAAACACGCTAACCAATCTCCGCGATTGTGCGGATACGTTTCTGCTTCGCGATGTGGGAAATGTCTTCAGGGGAAGACCTGCGATCATGGTCAGCGCGGGTCCAAGCCTCGATCGCAACGCGGAACAGCTCAAGAAGGCCAAAGGGAGGATTCCCATCATCGCGGTCGACACTTCATTGAGGATTCTCGGGATGAAAGGGATCGCACCGGATTGGGTAGTGACGATCGATGCCCTCGGAATGTCGGTCCGACACTACGAGAGTATTGCCGGACTTGAGCATATACCCCTGGTATACGATCTCGAAGCGACAGTCGATTTGATCGGGCGGTATCCCGGTCCCAAGATTCTGATGGGAAACAACAAACCGATCCTGTACCAATGGCTCGAAGAGGTCACCGGCCCCTTGGAGGGTTTGACAAAAGGCCTGACAGTCGCTCAAGCCACCTTCGGGTTCCTCGCACACCATGGCGCTGATCCTATTATTCTCGTGGGTCAAGATCTTTCCTACGACCCAGAAGGGGGTAAAACCCATGCTTCGGGGGCCGCGTTTCAAGGGAAATTTATTCCGGGAGAATCGGGCGAGGCCAAATGGGAGAACCCGCTCGACCCTCAAGGTCTTCAGGGAGTTCGGATGCACAGGGTTCCCGGTAATCATGGGGGGACAGTCCCCACCGACAACACCCTGCTGACTTACTTGAAAAGATTCGAGGACGATATCGCGCAGTTCGGAGGGAATGTCATCAACGCCACCGATGGCGGAGCCTTCATTCAGGGGACCCGGCCTCAGTCGCTGGAGGAGACCTACCGAGAAATCGAATTGGACACTCTCCCCGCCTTTGGAAATCTCTTGGAGATGGGGAAGGCCCAAACTGTCGGCGATCAGTTCGGTCAGGAATTGGAAAGAACCCAAGAGGAAATGATTCGTCTGATGCACGAAACTCGAGAACACTGTCAATCGGGATTCGACCATTCAGACAAGCTGTATCGCGATCTGGGTTGGAAAAACCTATCAAAGACCGACCTTGAAAAACGGCACAAAGAGATCATGTTGGAGTTCCATTGGCTTCAAGGGAATAAAAAGGCGCAACTCATCATCGAACGAGGATTGATGACTGCACTCTATATGCTTCAAAAGTCCGACCTTCCGGCGGCAGAAGAGAGAACGATTTCACATCACCAGACAGCAGTGGACCGTTACCGAACTTTTTTTCATGATGCTCTCGAGATGATCGGTCTGGCGCTGGGGATATTGGAGGAAGAATCATCATGACCCTGCGTGTGGGAGTTATCGGAACGAATGGACACATCCGTTATGTACTGGATGGCATCCCCGACATTGAGGACTGTCAACTCATTGGGTGTTGTCCGGAGGCGGAGGGGAAAAGCGTAAAGAAGGTGGTTGAAAATGAATCGTGGACGGGCGATTCGGTGGTCTACGACAACCCGCTGGATCTGATGGAGAAGGGGAAACCCGATGTGGTTTCGGTGTCTATGATGTTCACCGAAAACTCGAAGATCTCCAGGATGGCACTCGAACGGGGGATTTCGGTGGTCAGCGAAAAACCGATCGCGACCGAACTGGAAGACTTGGAACTTCTCCGGAAGACCGCCGAACATTCCGAAGGTCGCATCACCGCGATGTATGCCTACCGTTTTTGGCCCGACTACGAAGCGGCGAGAGAGGCCCGGATGGAGGGAGGGATCGGAGAAGTCTGTCAGGTCTTCGCCCAGAAATCGTATCGGTGGGGGAAGCGGAACGATTGGTACAAGAAACACGAGACTTATGGCGGCACCATTCCCTGGGTCGCCATCCACGCCATCGATTTTATGCGCTGGACCTCCGGCGAAGATTTTACTTCGGTCCAGGGAATGCAAGCGAATTTGGTTCGAAAAGAATTCCCCGATTGTGAAGATTGTGGCGCGCTCCTCTTCGGCCTAACCGGCGGCGGGCAGGGCATCCTCACCTTCGACTACCTGCGACCCGCGGCCGCTGACAGCCATGGCGACGATCGACTCCGAATCGTGGGGAGCACGGGAACCATCGAACTCCAATCCGCGCGAAGTATCGCCGAGTTAACCACCGACGAGCAGCCGATGAGAGAACTCGAGATCCCACCCGAGACCAACATGTTCGTCGACTTTGTCCGCGAACTCAGAGGGGGCGAACCCTCACGTATTTCTCAGGACGAAGCCTTTCGATCGTGCGAGATTTCGTTGCTGGCGAGGAAGGCTTGTGAGGAGGGAGTGGAGGTGAAGATACCGTGAGCACGGAGTAGGGCGGATTAGGACGAAGTCCGTAATCCGCCAAGTCGCACCGATACCCTCCCATCGAACGGATTGCGTCCGACATCGTGGATTACGCATTCGCTAATCCACCCTACGAGATTCAAATCCGAATAAACACCCGGTTCTTATACATCCAGTATCCAATCGCAAGGATAAAAAGCGCAAACGAGGTTTCCTCCCACATCGGACCGAAAGGACCATCGAAGATCCCCTGACCCAGATGGGTCTTAAGGGTCTCTCCCCACCAGCGAAAAGTGAGCCGTGAACAGTAGAAGAAGATCGAATTCATCCCGACCACCACAAACGGGAAAGCCCATTTCCGATGTCCCTTTAGGTCGATGATCCAATAGAAGGCCGCCAACATGAGAAAAGTCCAACCTGCGGCGTACACCGTCCACGAAGGAGTCCAAATCCTTTTGACAATTGGGCAAACAGTCATGCCGAGAAGGACTCCAACTGCAAGACATCCCAATCCCCAAAACAGGAGATGTGCTAGCTTTTGACTTGCAGTCTTTGGAGAGCGAAGAAGTTCTCCTGCCAGAACCCCGAATATCATGGTGCCCATTGATGGAATGAAACTGAGAGTCAAGTAACCGCCACCGTAATACTCAAAGGGCCGCTCCCTCGGGAAGAGATTCAGAAACCAGACATCGAAATAGTGCGCGAGATTGGTGTTCTTATCCCAATGGGCGAAAAAACCAGTCAGGTGTTCCCAGTCTTCCCCGACTCCCACCTTCGAGTAATCGAAATCCGGACCGGGGAGGGGGAACATCGCGAAGGCCAACCAGTAACAAAAGAGGATTCCGACCAGTGTTCCGAGCTGCACCCAGAAACGTCTCCCCAACACCAAATAGACAAAGGCATATCCAAGCCCGATTTGGGTGATCACATCCACAAAGGTGAAATTCGTTTGAGAGTGATGGTTGGACCGGAGAAAAATCCCAAGGAGTATGAGGATCAGTGCCCGTTTGATGACATGAAACCAAATTTGCCGTGTGGAATTCCCGCGTGCTCGGCGGCTCGCGTAGGAGTAGGGCATCGCCACTCCGACCATAAACATGAAAGAAGGTTGGATAAGGTCCCAAAAAACACACCCGACCCAAGGGATGTGGCTAAGCTGACGGTCGATAAAGTCCCAGAAGGGCGACCCATTGAAATGGTCTGCAGTCGCTCCCAGTCCGAAAGCCTCGGCCACTAGAATGAACATGATGAACCCACGATAGGCATCCAGTGACATCAGACGCCCGGAGGTGGGCGAGGAAGACACGCTTGAGGTTCGGGAATTCATGGGCGAAACCGTTGAACTCGACGATGGCAGTCGGGTTCTGGGTGAGTCATCCTACTGAGAGGGGAACTGGGGTTGTCCATTGATGACAGGCATCATCATCGTCTGATTTCCACCGGGGCTCATCCCCATCGGCATGGGACTCTGTTGATTCCGGCTTCCTCCGCCACCGAAAAGCCTTTGAAGGAATCCCCCTCTTCTGGGTTGCTGCTGCTGGGGCATCTGTTGCATCATCTGCGGCATAGGCCCTTGCGCCTGTGGAGTCATCCCTTGCGGACCCCCGACCACATAGGACTGGGTAAATCCCTGGCCATAGGGCGATTGAGGAGGATAACTCTGCTGGTATGCCTGAGGCGCGGGTTGTTGATAGACCACTTGTCGCTGCATCGGCATCTGTTGCTGAGGGATCATCTGTTGTTGGGGGACCCTTTGTTGAACCCTCTGCGGCTGAGCGTATCCCACTTGAGATTGCATTTGAGGGATCTGTCCTTGGGGAGACATTGGCTGAGCGGATGTGTAGGTTTGTGGGATCGATTGAGGGGCGATTGCTGGAACCTGGAGCTGTTGGGGCCTCACAGAAGACTGTCCTGGCCAGACCTGGTTTGGGTTGGTCGACTGATAGGGTAGTCCTGGTCCGCCGTTCTGCAGTTGGTCAACCGATGGGATCGGTACCATCCCCGGTGATCCGTTAATAACCTCGTTAAACTGCCCCGCGACCATATCCGTTACATCCACAAATGCCGAAGCGGTCCCCTTCGGTACCTTCATTCGAAGTTGCTCGGCGGAAAGGTTCTGGTTCGGCTTGACAGTAACCATCTTCATTGAAAGCAGGAGGTTGCCTTCACGGCTATAGTTTTCCATTCGCCACTGAATCAGGTCTTCTCTCCCGACCCAACTCCGAATTCTTCCGAGACTCGAAAGTTCCTGGCGGAGACGTTCACGTATGTCCGCAGGTTGACTGGCGACTTGGGCTTCGACGAGGTCTGGGGTATTCACGGTTTCGATCACCCAACAGTCATGACCATCGGTGTTTTCTGTACCAATCAGTGCACTATTGCGTGCAATCGCCTGAAGCAGATTGTCATTGGTTCCCGCCCCAGCAAATCCCTTCTTAAACGCCTCGACGGGGTTGTCGCCTGGGTTTATCCCATCGATCCTGGCAAGGTCCAGTTTCAGGTATTGCACAGGTTGGCTTGGCATTTTCACAACCTGAAAGAGTTTGGTTCTTGCCCGGTACATATCGTATTCCACCTCTCCCCCTTCAGGGACTTGAGGAGTGGAAGGAATCGGAGTGGTCAAATTTGCCCTTAGGTAATCGGGTGGAATGATCCTCGCGATGTATTGGGTCTGAATCGTCTGCCCCCCGATATAGGATCGTTGCAGATACGCGATCTCCAGGTCACGCCATTTGGATTGCATTTCCACGTTCTGTTTCAAGATATCGTAGGGTGTTGGGTTCGTGGTAAGTGCTGGTTGCGGTTGGGTCTGCTGGACCGGTGCTACCTGAGGTTGAGTAACAGGCGCAGTCTGTGGAACAGCGGCTGGGGGCTGCGAGGAAGCATCTGTCTGGATTTCACGGATATCGGACCGCATCAGAGTCCGCTCGCCAAAATCTCCTCGGAATGTGATTGTGGCATCGGTCTCGCTTACGACTTCGCCCTCGAGGATATCGCCGTAAATCAGGACAATTCTGTCCGCGTATGCCGTTGAACTCCCAAACAGTGTCAGGAATAGAATCCATAAGATTGATTTTTGCATTTTAACCACCCCTTTTGCTTATGAATTGTCGGTCGAAACTTGCCTGAGTTTTACCATTAATTAATCGAGATCCCCTCAAACTGGCGCTTTATTGAGGATTCGGAGTCAGGGATTTGCTACTGTGGTCCCAGAGATATCACGCCATTCGGCGTATGAAAGAGGACGAATCTCGGCTAGGTCGGTCTCCTCGCGGTTTAAAGCCACCGACCGAGCCAAGAAATCAATCAAATCGAAGCCGGGAGCGATAGTCCGAGCCACGCTCACATTGGTAACCGTAGAATCTTCCAGGGAGATTTCGGTTAGAAATCCACCGGGCTGTTGCGTTCGGGAAAGTTTGAGGACCATTTTTACAGGAGCATACTGATAAAGGGGCTCCCGAGTCCTTCTCTCCTTCTCGATCCGATAGGCCTTCAGGGCGATTTCGTCAACCATATCTTCGAATGGATCGAGGACTTCATCCGGAATTATTCTAACTTTCATGAAGGCTTCATGGATCCTCGTCCGACGTCCGAAGATCCAACCACGAAGGTCAAGCGGCCCGATGAGGATGTTCCGGTGCAGATCTTTCATGGAGACGGGACTTATCAGAAGTTCCGGGTTGAGGTCGATTCTCAAATCGTTTTGAGTCAGGCGCAATGTCCCAATGCGTCCGTTGACAATCATCTCCTGGTCGAGCCGTTTCAATCCCCCTGTCATATCTTGCGTGAGGTCGACCAAGTATTCGGGGGCGAGGTCAGGTTGCGGTGGCTTGAAGGCTGCATAGGTGTAGGTGTCGAAGGTGATATCTCGAGGAACCCAAGAGGAGGATCCCTTCGCCTTTTCCTCAACAATCAGCTGGGATCCTTCAGACCGGAAGCGTGTGTCGTACCCCACGAATGAGGGATCGCTCTTATCGACTATCTCAAACTCGAATGGGGTTCCTGAAACTGGTCTTGCCTGGTTGATCCAGAGGAAGGCGTTTGCGGGAATGAGAACTTTTCCGAGTTGATCGGAGAAAAGCCCGGCAGTTAATTCAAGGTTTTCATGACGGTAAATGATGTTGGCGAACTGAACATGCGGGAGCGGATGTTGGCTCCGAATCAGAGTGATCGAGTCGAGATCGCCGCGTAGATAGAGATCGTAATACTGTTTCTGTTCCTCGAGGTAGGTGCTTTTAGCTTGTTCATATGCGATTCGGCCCTGAGCCCATTCCACTCTTCCCGAAGTATCCGCTACCTGGAGAAGTTGATTCGCGGTGTGGAGTTCGGAATCGCTTCGTCCTTTTTCCCGGCCCAAATTCGCAAAAATCTCCTGCTCAAAGTCGACCTTCACCGCGTAGGTGAAGACGTTGGACGGAGGTTGGAGGCCGAAGATCATTCCAGGAGTCAGAGATTCGACTTCAAGGTGTCTGATCTTTCCGCCAACCACGGAGTCGATTTCTCCCGAAACACGGTCGCTGAGCAGTAGGTTTCCTTTTTCCCAGACCGCGCAGTTTCCATCAGGAGGCGGAGCCTTTTGTGCCGAGGAGTCGACTTGGACGAAGAGTTTGATGGTGGTCTGATCGGGTAAAACTGCTTGTGGGTTGTTCTCTCGGACCCATGCTTCACGAAGAGTGGGCACCTGAATTCGTTGGCTGCCTTCCCGAAAACTATGGAAAAAATTTCCCCCAATCTTGTAATGGTGATCCTCGAGTTCAACCTGTGTCGGGCCAAACGCTTTCACCACCCGCCATTCCAAATCGGTGGCATACTTCCACCGCATCCTCTCCCCGGCTTCGAGCCGTGCTTCTTTCGGTTCGAATGGGCGGTAGTCTCCGCCCAGGGGGCCTCGCTCAATCCGAATTCTGGTCCCGCTCGAACTGCTGGACTGGAACCCAATGTTCGGAGGTGGGTTTTCCCTGAGTTTCAATACCGGTCGATCCTCTTCGGCGCCTCGAAGGTTTTGGGAATCCCTTTTTTCGGAAGTGGTCTGTATCGGCTTGAGGGCTGGTGGCGGGCTTGGAGAGGAATCATCAGCGCCCGTCCTCGGGGATAGGACAGCTCCTCCCACGATCTCTGACCCGACAGACGCACCAATAGGGGTCAATATCAACGAAATCAGAAGGATTCCGGCTTTTAATTGGGGCCTAAGCAATGACACACGATTCAAATGATTGAGCATAGTTCTTCTCTTCATTCATCGACCAGGCGGGGATTAACCTGAATGAGACCGTTCCCTTTGGCCAAGCCTAATGTTACTCTGATTTAGGCGGAATCGGCTATATCCTTGGACGATGCGGGGAAGAAAATAAGGTGCTAGGAATTTATCAGCCAGTTCCCGCTACGATCTCGCGAACGTTTTAATGCCAATAGAATCCTTTTGAGGGAATAAGTGCAAGGTTCCACCCAGCCCATAGTGATGGTTGTCGACGACGAGGACGCGGTCCGCTACTCATTTTGTCGGATGATGGCTAATGAGCCCTACAAGCTAGAGGCTTTTTCCAGCGGAATAGAGGCAGTTGAGAGGGTTCGTGCAGGATCCGTTTCGGTGGTCGTATTGGATGTCCGATTGGGGGGTGATATGGATGGAATTCAAACCCTACAGGCCATCAAAGAGTTTGAACCCAAGGTATCGGTCATCCTGATGACCGCCTACGCCTCCGCCAATACAGCCATCGAGGCGACGCGGCATGGGGCCTTCGACTACGTTCTGAAACCCTTCGAATCCGAGGAGATGAGGAATCTTATCCAAAGGGCTTTCCAAGCTCATGAAGCGATGGCCACCTCGATTCATTTTCAAGAGACCGACTCGGGGGAAGATTCGGAGGACGGGGATCTAATCATCGGCTTGTCAGGTCCGATGCAAGAGGTCTACAAGAATATCGGACGGGTGGCCAATTCGAGCGAACCGGTTTTGGTCCG
>JAJDBZ010000530.1 GCA_029261095.1 Candidatus Omnitrophota bacterium
ATTATTGGGTCTACATTATGGATGTATTTCCGAACACCCAACTTTTCATTTCCGACCACCAGCGAATTTGATACACAACCCGACATTTTGAACCCTTACCAACTCCCTGTAATGGCATTGCGATTTTGGGGATTGATCTCCTTCATCTATTTGCTGAACTGGGTTTTGAGGACCCGGGGAGAACTGGTAAGCATCCTAAAATCGATCAGCCTATTTCTGGGATTCGCGGGACTAATCGGCGCGTGGGGCTCGGCATTCTTGTTCGATCGGATTATCGAAGGAGGAGAAGTCGTGATACCGTGGGCTTTTTCTCCTTGGCTTCACCTGTGTTATACGCTCTCCTTCCTTGCGTTGGTCCTCCTCCTGTTTAAGGACAACATGATTCTTCTGGGAGCGACACACAGGGCTGCGCAAATCATCGCCGAAGAGAAAAAGGTGATGGTTGATTTTCTCGTTCGCGTTGCGGAAGACCCCCATCAACAACTTCGGGGCGACACCTCTTCGCTTGAGTTGAGGCAAGATTTGGACCATATCCTGCGGTTAACTCTTGAGTTTTCAATGAAACAAAGCGATGCCAATGCGGGTGCGATTTTTTTGTCGGATACTATTCTCGATAGCGGAATCAGCGAGAAGAAAATTACTCACTTAGTCCCGAGAGTCGTTGAGGGGCTCTTCCCTCCTCTTCAAAAACTCACGATCGATTATCTGGCAACTCGGATCAAATATATTAACGATCTTCTTCTTAGCGAAGCCATCAACCTTGAGGATTTCCCATTCTATGAACGTTTGATCGAGGACGGAAAGCTTGTGTATTTTTCAGAAACGGACGAGCTTCAAGATCTCCCTCAACAGCCAACCGATTTTTTGAGAATCCACACGATGATCGCTGTCCCCTTAAGAGTCCAGGATCAGGTATTAGGATTGTTGATGGTCATCAACAAGATCTCCGAAAAGGAACGTGGATGGGATCCTTTTACACCACAAGACGCGTCACTCCTCAACGCGGTTGGAGATCAAGCCGCAATCGCAATCACCAACGCTCGGATGCATGAAATCATCAGTGAGCAGGAGAGACTCGAAAGACAGATGGAGATTGCGAAGAAAGTCCAAGAGTCTCTTCTCCCTGATCGTTGTCCTGAGATCCCAGGAATAGAGTTCAAAGCATTCAGCCGTGCAGCCCAACAGATTGGTGGAGATTACTACGATTTTGTGTGGATCGATGAAAACCGTCTCGCCCTGGTGGTGGCGGATGTGGCTGGAAAGGGAATTCCGGGCGCGCTGACAATGGCAAGTTTGAGGACTGCCCTGCGGTCGTTGGCGGTCGAAGTCTCCTCGCCCAAGGATCTCGCGGTTTCGCTCAATCAGTTCATTTTTGAGGACCTAAAGCGCGATGTTTTCATTTCATGCCTCCTCGGGGTGGTTGATCTCCGGGAGCGAAATCTCACGATAGTCCGTGCCGGACACGAACCTGTCCTCCTTCATCGAGGCCACGAAGAAAAAGTTGAAATGATCGTCCCTGAGGGAATGGCGCTGGGCTTGGACAGTGGAAAGATCTTCAAAGACTACCTCGAAGAGGTCGTTTACCCGCTAAAACCTGGGAATTTGTTTGTTTTTTACACAGATGGGGTTACTGAGGCAATGAACGAAGAGCATGAAGAATTCACACTTGACAGATTGGTCCAAACCATCGAGGGAGCGGATGATGATGCATTGCGGGATTTTGTGGACTATATTCAAACGGTCATCGCAGATTTCTCGGGAGGATCCCCGCCCCATGACGATGTGACGATGATTACATTGAGGGTCCTTCCTGAATAATCTGGTGTTGATCCATGGACGAGGCAGTCGGTCCCCATTTTTTTGGGGATATCGGTAGACAGGTCGCCTGAGATTTGCGAGGATTGGCGTATGTGGAAGAAATTCGAACTTGACACAACATCCACTAAAGCGGGAGAGACCTCTATTCAGAAGGTTCGGATAAGTGGTTACCTGGATTCGAGCACCTTTCCTCAGCTTCAGGAACACCTCAACAACCTGATGAAGCAGGGGAATCTGCACTACCTTCTCGATCTGGAGAATCTGGACTACATCAGCAGCGCCGGGTTGGGTGTGTTGATGGGGATTCTTCGGGAGGTGCGTGAGCAGGATGGCGATCTAAAAATCGTCAACATGTCCGAGAAGATCGAGCGGGTCTTCTATCTGCTTGGGTTTTCGCGGTTGATGAAGGTCTATGCCAGCGAGGAAGAAGCTCTCGAGTCTTTTCAAAATCCCGAGGAAAAAGAGCAGGAAGAACCAGAGAACCGGTTCTAACTCGCCTCTTGGGGCTCTCCCGAATTTCGAGACAGTTCCTTCCGATACTCTCGCAACATTACCCTTAACACGCAATAGACCGGAATTGCGAGGACCATCCCTGTCACCCCTGCGATGGCTCCACCTAACATCAATGCGCCCATTACAACCAAGGGAGAGACATCCACACTCTCTGACATCACCTTGGGACTAATCAAAAAACCTTCGGCCATCTGAACCAAGAGAAATGCCCCGATAACCAATAGGAGCCGTATGGCCAATGATGACTCCGCGTTGGCCGGTTCAAAGGATTCGAGGATGGTCAATACAACCGCCGGGGTCAGGCCCATCACAGGCCCGAGATAGGGGATGAATCCGAATATGGCGGTTCCCAATCCGATGAGGAGTGCGAAAGGGACTCCGAGAAGGGCCATGGACACACCCACCAGGGTTCCAACGATGGCACAGACAGTGGCCTGACCTCGGATAAATCCACCCACGGATTGGTCGATATCGCCCATGAATCTCTTAAAGCGTGTTCGGTGGTCCTGGGGGACTAGACCATAGCAGCTCTTCTTGAAGGAGCTGAAATCTAGGAGCATGTAAAACATGATGACGCCGACTAGGGAGAAAGAGACAGCGAACGAGATCACACCACCCCCGGTGTGAGACATCCAGACCCACACACCACCGGCCCCCTCCGCAACCATGCCCGCACCACGGTAACCGTAGGTGAGGACCTTGGAAAAGTTCTCAAAGGTGAAAAGGGCTTTGTTCTCTTCATACAATTCGGCCCAAAATGCAGCCTCAGTATAGGGGAGCCAGACTTCTTTCTTTTCGGTCATTTCCTCCTTAAGGATGGGGAGGATTTCTTTCCGCATTTTTCCTGCAAAATCGGAAGCCTCTTCCCCGATCATCGGAATGAGAATCCCGAGAACGATACCGATGATGAGGAGAAGGATCAGGAGAAGAATTCCCAACGCGAAACCGCGATGCATTCGGAATCGGTCGCGCCGCTCTCCGGACAAGAAATCAATGACTGGATTCAGCAGATAAGCGAAAACAAAGGCGAGGGCGAATGGCGAAAGCGTCTCTAGAATAGGACGCCACCAGAAAAACAGAACCAAAACGAGGACCAGTAACGGACCGATGTAAAGCAACATGCGGTTCAGTCGCTTTCGATCGGTATTCGAACCAAAATCGATCTCAATCTTCATAAAGACTAGGGCATCCTCGAAGTAGTGGCTTGACTATAGCGTGGTTGGCAAAGGGTGTGGAGTGGTGTTTTAGACATTTTTCGGGGACACGAGAGGATGATATCAAAAATCCTCCATCGCGATTTGTCTTGTCCTACACGCCGCCATCTCTCCGGTCATATGACTCTATCCCGGTTTCGATAAGCGAAAGGGCTTCATCACCTAAACTGTGTGTGGCCGATGTGGCGCCGAAACAATCCGCTGCCACGTCGGTGAGTTTTCGCCAGTCGATAGGTTCTCCTAGCTCCCGGGACATTGAGGTCATCTCCACATCCACCAAACCACATGGGTGCATGACGCCGAACTGAGAAAGATCGTTGTTGACATTAAGGGCAAACCCATGAAGAGTCACCCACTTCTTAACGGCAATACCAATCGAGGCGATCTTTCGGTTTTCAATCCAGAGGCCGGTAAGCCCTTTCCGAGATTGGCCATCGAGACTGAACTGGGAGACAACCTCGCCCAAACAGACTTCTATCCAACGGAGAAACGAGTGAAGGTCACGTTTTCCAGGTTCTAAACGGCAAATTAGATATCCGACCAATTGTCCCGGATTGTGAAGGGTCACTTGTCCACCGCGATCGGTCGGAAACGAATCGATCCCTCTTTCGGACAACTCGTTTTCGGACAACAATAAATTTTCGGACTGGTTCCTTCTGGGGAGCGTGACAGTCGGAGGGTGATCCAACAAAAGCAGCTGATCCGGGATGCGATCGGCGAGACGTTGAGCATGCAGATATCGCTGAAGATCATAGGCGCGATTGTAAAGAATTTGTCCAAGACGCCTGGCCTCGAGTAGAGGGCCGGAGGTTTGGGACCTATTGGGTGTTATAATTGACATCCGAGTAACCGTTCAATGGGAGTGGTCGTTTATGAAATTGCTTCGAAAAATATTACTGATCTTCTTCGTATTAGCCCTAATCATAGGGACCTTTGCCGGTCTCGGCTATACAGGTTACCAGTACGTGCAAAAGCAAAATAAACTCAACGAGAAGATCCGAACCACACAGGCAATACGTGGCGAGCTCAAGGTGGTTCTCAAGGAATCGGCCACACTGAAACCCAAAAAATCTGTCGAAATTAAGTCAAAAGTCAATGGTAGAATTGTCGACCTCTTCTACGAGGCTGGGGCCACGATCCAGTCCGGAAGCATCATCGCCCAACTGGACCGAGAGGAGTACATCCGTGAACTCGAACGGGCGGACAAGGATCTCCAACGTGCTCGCCAGGAATGGGATGGTCTCACACCCTTTGGCGAAATCGTCTCCGAGCCAGAATTGATCAGCCCGACCGAGACCGAGAAGTTAGTCGATACGATTCTAATTGATTACGGTGCTCGGAAAGTCAACTACATGAATATGAGAAGGATGTTCGCCAGAAATCTCATTTCCGAGAAAGCGCTGGATGACGCTCGCAAGACCTACGAGACTTCATGGGTCACCTATCATCAAGCGATCCGGTCAGCCACTAAAGCATTGGGCGATGCTCAATTGCAGTAC
>JAJDBZ010000054.1 GCA_029261095.1 Candidatus Omnitrophota bacterium
GTCGGCACCGATTCGCACACCACGATGATCAATGGGATCGGGGTCCTCGGATGGGGAGTCGGCGGAATCGAAGCCGAAGCGGCCATGCTCGGTCAGCCGGTTTCGATGCTTATTCCACAAGTGGTCGGATTCCGACTCACCGGGAAACTCCCAGAGGGATCGACGGCAACCGACCTCGTTTTGCGTGTGGTTGAGATGCTTCGCCAGAAGGGAGTGGTCGGGAAGTTTGTCGAGTTCTTCGGCCCCGGGCTGGCGGACCTACCGCTCGCCGATCGGGCGACAATCGCCAACATGGCGCCGGAGTATGGGGCCACCTGCGGTATCTTCCCGGTGGATGAAATCGCGCTTGGTTATATGGAGTTTTCGGGAAGGTCCGCCGAGCAGGTCGCGCTGACTCGCGCTTACATGAAAGAGCAAGGAATGTTCCACACACCGGAGACTCCCGAAGCCGAATACAGCGACACCCTCCACCTCGATCTCGGCACAGTCGAACCGAGTTTGGCAGGACCGAAACGTCCGCAGGATCGGGTTCTTCTCAGCGATATGAAAACGGCTTTTATCGGCGAGCTGGATAAAACCTATGGTCGCAAACCAGGTGCGCCGGCGGGAGGCCGGATGGAATGGGAGGGTGGGACCGCGGTCGCGGAAGCGACTCCGGGTGTTGCCGCCGCCACCATCAATGGCCAAGAAGTGACTTTGCAGGACGGCGCGGTGGTCATCGCCGCGATCACCAGTTGCACCAACACCTCGAACCCCTCGGTCATGCTCGCCGCCGGATTGGTCGCAAAGAAAGCGATCGAAAAAGGGTTGCAGACGAAGCCTTGGGTCAAGACAAGTTTGGCGCCGGGTTCTCTGGTCGTGACCGAATATTTGAAGAAAGCGGGATTGATGGATGATCTCGAAGGACTCGGTTTCGATTTGGTCGGTTATGGTTGTACCACCTGTATCGGGAACAGCGGACCCCTCCCCGAACCGGTCGCTCAAGCGGTCGAAGAGGGCGATTTGGTCGCGGCAGCGGTCCTATCGGGGAATCGCAACTTTGAGGGACGAGTTCATGCTCAAGTCCGCGCCAACTATTTGGCCTCGCCTCCCCTCGTGGTGGCCTACGCCCTGGCCGGGCGGGTGGACATCGACCTGCACAGCGAACCGCTCGGATTGGATAAGGATAATAATCCTGTATTTCTCAAGGACATTTGGCCATCGCAGCAAGAGGTGTCCGACACCGTGCGAGATTCGGTGAAATCGGAGATGTTCGTTTCGAGTTATGCGGATGTTTTTAAGGGCGATGCTCGTTGGAACAGCCTCGAAATCCCGGAGGGAGACACTTTTGATTGGGATGATAAATCCACCTATGTTCGTCGTGCCCCCTTCTTCACCAATCTACCCAAAGAGCCGACCGACCCGACTGACATCTCTCGGGCTCGTGTGTTGGCGCTACTCGGAGACAGCATCACCACTGACCACATTTCACCAGCGGGTGCGATCAAAGCCGATAGCCCTGCGGGACAGTATCTGCAATCGGAGGGAGTGGAGCCGGTGAATTTCAACTCGTATGGCTCTCGTCGAGGCAATCATGAGGTCATGATGCGCGGCACTTTCGCCAACATTCGCCTGCGGAATCAACTTGTTCCCGGAGTCGAGGGGGGCTACACGATTCACTTCCCCGAGAAAGAACAGATGTCGATCTATGATGCCGGGATGAAGTACATCGAAGAGGGGGTGCCCACCGTGATCTTCGCCGGAAAAGAATATGGTTCCGGATCTTCCCGCGACTGGGCAGGGAAAGGGCCGCGTCTCCAGGGAGTCCACGCGGTCATCGCCGAGAGTTACGAACGCATCCACCGAAGCAATCTGGTCGGAATGGGAATCGCGCCTCTACAATTTCTCGAAGGAGATACCGCCGCCTCGCTCGGATTGACCGGCCACGAGTTCGTTTCGATCAGCGGACTCGCCTCGGCGATCGCCGACGGTTTTAAGAAGACACGCGAGGTCGGGGTTGTCGCCGAGTCGGAGGATGGCTCAAAGAAAGAATTCAAAGCCCTTGTTCGAATCGATACTCCGCAAGAGATCGAATACTACCGTCACGGTGGGATCCTGCAGTATGTGCTGCGGAGGTTGGCTTCTGGGGCGGAGTGACCCGATTGGAGTGCGAAACTGTAGCGATCTCCTACTTTTCCGATCGATCAGAGTCTGTTTCAACAGACTTTGCATTGTGTAGCCCCGTCTCTTTAGAGCGGGGCGGGGTTTCATGGATTCGATAGGTCGGTCGATATGATTGAAATTTCATGATCCGGCAGGGGCCGCAGCGAATTCAAATCCGTCGCTACGCAGAGCAAAGTCCGTTGAAACGGACTCTTGTTCAAAAGGCATTGATCCCGTCTCTACTGCTGAGCCGGATTGGCGAGAATCTTAAGGATGTGTTTGGCCAGTCTTTCGTCGATCTCACGATGGCGGGAAACCGGTTGCGAAGTATTCGTAGATGGGTTGTGATACCAGTCATGATTGGCGCCATGGCGAACCAAGTAGCAGCCGTCCGACTCGATTCTCTTGATGAGGACTCGGCGCTTCATTCGACCTCTAGCTTAGCCAGTTTGCGGATTCCCGGAATTTCGCCAGTGGTGATATCTTTATAGAGGTCCTTAAGATTCACTTTCAGCTCTTCAAGGCTTTCGCCCTGTGTTTGGTAGTCCGGATACTCCTCCAGGTAACCGATCCACCACTGGTCGTTCTTCCAATGAATAAAATTGAGTGTTTCCATATTTGAAGTATAGTATCGATACGCTTCAATTTTGAAGTGTTCTGTGGATCCTATGAGTCCGCAACGGAATCAAATCCGTCGCTACTTCAGAGAGGCGTCTATTGAAACAGACTCTTTGATGCCCCTCACTCCACCCGAATCGCCTCCGCGTGGATCTCGAATTCCACTTCAACACCGAGGGAATAGTTTCCATTGTCCAGTTTGTGGTCGTTGCCAACTTTGAACTCCATCCGGTCGACCTCGCCCTCGAGTTCGAAACCGATGATGTCCTTCCCTTTGTTGTTCTTTGTCATGCCGCCATACTCGAATTCCATTTTAACTTCTTGCGTGATTCCGTGCATGGTGAGATCGCCGGTAACGATGTACTCCGCTTCATCCTCATCGTCGTCATCATCATCCTTCTCCACTTTCGTACTCACAAAGGTGATATAGGGAAACTTTTCGGAGTGGAAGTAATCATCCTGCTGAAGGTGCTCGTCACGAGCCTCGTTGGCCGAATCGATACTCGAAATTTCGAGGGTTGCCGAAATCGTCATCTCGGAAATGGCTTCCGGATCGAAATCAATAATTCCAGAATACTCCCTAAACCGCCCTGTGATTTCAGAGATTCCCATATGCCCAATTTCAAAATCGACCGAGCTGTGGACCGGATCGACAGTGTACTTGGCGGCCTCCGCGGGGAAAGCTGCCGAGATTGTCAAAAAGCAAACACCAAGAAAGGTAAAGAAGGGGTTCATCTTGCATTCTCCAATTCTATTGTGGGCGTTGATCGTCACCGATTGCAGCCA